>JBMCXL010000355.1:0-3494 GCA_048621015.1 Phycisphaeraceae bacterium | reverse complement strand
GAATGCATCCGCCGTCCGCCGGCACCATGCGCTGAGCAGCTCGCGATGGTGCGCAAGCACCGGCGCGGCATCGTCATCGCCCGACAGATCGCGCATCTCGCCGGGGTCGGCCTGCATGTCGAAAAGCTGCTCGCGGTCGTCGCCTTCCGAATAGATGGCGTACTTGTAGCGCTCGGTGCGCACCATGCGGCCCTTCACGCCCGTTGTGCTGTCCACGCCGAACCCGCTGAACTCCGTCTCGCAGAACACCGCGTCGCGCCACGTCTCCGGCGCCGGTCCCTCGACCAGCGGCCGCAGGCTGCGCCCCGGCAGGTCTTCGGGCGCCGCGCGGCCCGCGTAATCGCACAACGTCGGGATCAGGTCCACGTTCATCGACACGAGGCGCTGCTCCACCGCGCCGCGCCGGCCGCCGGGCGCGCTGACCAGCATCGGTACGCGCGCGACCTCGTCGTAGAACACCTGCTTCTGGTTCCAGCGGTGCGCGCCCATGCCGTCGCCGTGGTCGCTGGTGAAGATGATCACCGTGTTGTCCAGCTTGCCGGACCGCTCCAGCGCGTCGAGCACTTCGCCGATGTGGCTGTCGACCTTTTCCACGAGCCGGTTGTACTGCCAGCGATACTGCCGCCAGCGGTCTTCGTCCCAGCTCACCGTCGGATAGACGCCGGGATGCGCGGGCTGCACCTTCGCGCGCAGCGCGCTCGGCTCGCGCGCGGGCGGGTCGAAGTTGCTCGGCAGGGCGGGGCACTGTTCAGGCGGCGGCGCTTCGCCGATCGGCCCGTTGGGCAGGTCCTGGTCGCGCGCCGCTTCGCAGCAGTCGTGCGGATTCACAAACGAAGCAACCAGGAACAGCGGCCGCTCGTCGTCTTCGCGCAACAGCTCGTCGCAATGCGGCGCCACGAGCCAGTCGAGCTTGTTGCCGCGCGCCTCGCGCGTGACGGCGAACCCGTGGACATCCGCACGCTCCGGCTCGACCGGCAGATGCCACTTGCCCACCCATGCCGTGCGATAGCCCGCTTCCGCCATCACGCCCCCGATCCACGGCACGCGTGTCGCGTCGCGGCATTCGGACGGGTGCAGGTTGTACGGCACGCCGACCTCGTGCGGGTAGCGCCCCGTCACCAGGCTCGCGCGCGACGGCACGCACAGCGGCTGCGTGCAGTAGGCGCGATCGAAGCGCATGCCGCGCGCCGCGATGCGGTCCATCGCCGGCGTGCGCAGGTCCGTGTTGCCGGCGCAGCTCATCGCGCTGGCCGCCTGCTGGTCGGTGATGATCAAGAGCACGTTCGGAGCAGACATGGCCCATCTCCTTCGCGGGGGCCAGTGTATCGGCCGCGGGGCCCGCGTGCTTGCGGCGCGGCGGCGGTTGGGGTACAGAATCGCACCACCGAAACCATGCCGTCACGCACGGCGCATCAGCGGCCGACGAAAGACACAGCCATGCCTCCCTTCCCCACCCGTCCCGAGCAGATCCTTGCGTATCCCTCGCCGCCATACGAGGACACCGACTGGCACCAGGCGCTGGCGCGCGGCGACAGCGATGCGGCGCGCGACGCGTTCGTCCGCGCCTTGCGCACCGGTGAGCCACGCACCTGCCTGGAGTACGACATCCCCGAGCTCTACCGGCGCCGGCTCGATGGCTTCAAGATCGGCTACCAGGGCGGACATCAACTCGACCCCGACCAGGTGGTCAACCAGCATTACGTCGGCGTGTACGGCATCGAGCACACCTTCGAGGGCGAGATCGACTGGCTGTTCGATCCCACCGCCGACTGGGGCGAGAACCGCACGCGCGAATGGCAGGTGCAGCTCAACCGCCATTACCAGTGGATCCCGCTGGCCGACCGCTACCGCGAGACGAATGATCCGAAATACGCCCGCGCGTTCGAGCGCGAGCTGCGCTCGTGGGTGCGCCAGTGTCCCCGGCCCGACGACGACGGCATGGGGCTGCCCGGCACATGGCGCCTCATTGAAGTGGGCATCCGCGCCGGGTGGAGCTGGCCTTATGCCTTCGAGACGTTCCGCCGCAGCGAACACGTCTCCGACGAGGCGATCTGGATGATGGTCTGCGCCCTGCACGAGCACGGCATGCACCTGCTGCTGTGGCCGACGAAGCGCAACTTCAAGACGATGGAGTCCAACGGCCTCACGCACGTGGGCGCGATGTTCCCCGAGCTGCGCCTGGCGCGCACGTTCCTGGTCACCGGCATCGACCGCGTCTGCGCCGAGCTGGAGCGCCAGGTCTATCCCGACGGGTTGCAGGACGAGCTGGCGCCGTCGTACGGGGTCGTGGCGCTGTCGAACATGTACTCGGCCGTGCGGATCGCGCAGCGGCATGAGGCGTTCGGTACGGAGGTGCCGCGGCGCGCGGTGGATCGCCTGGCCGACATGGTCGCGGCGCTGTGCGGCATCGCGGACCCGGAGGCGAAGCTGCCGCCGATTCACGACTCGCCGGCGCATGACGTGACCAGTTGGCACGAGGATTTCCGCGCGTGGCTGAAGGACGATGCGCGCTTCGTGAGGAAGCCGTGGCAGACGCAGGGCACGGCCCACTTGCCGTGGGGCGGATGGACGGTGCTGCGGCGGGCGGATCGGTATGCGCTGTTTGATGCCGGGCCCTGGGGCACGGGGCATCAGCACGCCGATGCGCTGCAACTGCTGACCTATGCGCACGGGCGCTGGTTGTGCATCGATCCGGGCAAGCCGTTGTACAACACCTCGGCGCTGACGCGGCACATGCGCTCGTCGGCGGGACACAACGTGGTGTTGATGGATGGAGCGCATCACGGCCCGGCGCCGCGCGAGTTGACGGCGCCGCGGCCGTACCCGGTGGCGGTGCATGAAGCGGCCGGCGTGTGGGTCGTGGCGGCGAAACGGCGCGCGGTGACGGTGGATGTCGAGGCGCCGGCGCACTTTCGGCACGAGCGCGTGGTGCTGGACGTGGACGGGCTTGGCTGGGTCGTGCTCGATCGGCTGGAGCCGGAGGACGAGGCGGCGCACGCGTGGGAGTGGTTGTGGCACACGCGCGCGGATCGGGTGGAAGTGGATGAAGCGGCGCGGGCGGGTTTTGCGTGTTACGAAGGTGGGCCGGGGCTGTGGATTCAGCCGATCGGCGTGGAAGGGGCGCCACTGACGTTGGCCGTGGCGACGGGTCAGACCGAGCCGGCGGTGCGCGGC
This sequence comes from Phycisphaeraceae bacterium, assembly GCA_048621015.1. Taxonomy (GTDB): domain Bacteria; phylum Planctomycetota; class Phycisphaerae; order Phycisphaerales; family Phycisphaeraceae; genus JBMCXL01. The sequence goes on along the minus strand of JBMCXL010000355.1, from coordinate 320 downwards.
TGGCGCTCGGAAGGGGCGGGCGACACGCCGATGCCAGCGCCGACGTTGTTGGCGCGTCACGACGCGGTGGCGGGGCGGGTGGCGCTGTTGACGCTGCTGGTGCCGACGCCGAGCGAGGCGGTGCCGGCGGTGCGTGTGCGCGAAAGGCGCATGAAGGATGCGGCGGCGCGCATCGCGCTGGACGTAGAAGGCCGGGAGTTCGCGTTCGAGTTTGCAGGTGCCGACGAGATCGAAACGGTGGCGTGCACGCTGCCGGATGTTGGCGAGGTGCGCGTTGCACTGGAGACGCATGCTTACGGTTGATGATCGAAGCTATTCAC
>JBMCXL010000354.1:0-3495 GCA_048621015.1 Phycisphaeraceae bacterium | reverse complement strand
GTTTTGCTGCGCGGGGAGAAGACAGAATTCAGAAGACAGGAGACAGGAGAACGCGGCGGAGCCGCGTCGCTTCGTGCTTCTGGTCTCCTGCTCTTCTGTTCTCCTGTCTTCTGACTTCTGGCTTCTGTCTTCTGTCTTCTGCAAATAAAAAGCCCGCCTGCGACGGACAGGCGGGCCGTAGGGGTCGTCTTTGGAGCTGCGCAACTGCAAGCTCCGTCGAGCTGTTTCAACGCAGCTCGCTCCTGCGACAGAAGGAAGATACTTGCACTGGACCACCTCCTTTCAAAAGGCACCGTCCGGCTTGGCGCCATGCCCTGATGTTGGGCCGAGTCGTCCGCCCGCAACCGGGCTGACCGCCGGAATGGCCCAGCCCCATGGCGTCCCACGGGGCACCTCGCCCGCCGCCCGACGCGGTGTCACGCTTCTTGCTGCGCGACGCCGCGGGCAACGCTCGGTCGACGTTAGCCTCCGAGCCGGTGCGCGGGGTTGGCCCGCGTCGTGCCATCGGCCTCGCCGACAATGCCATTATCGGCGCGCGGCGCGGCGAGTCAATGATTTTTGGGAGGTTGATGCGCGGTGGAGCCGCGTCGCTTCGTGACGTGAGGGTGGGGCTTGGCTCACGCCTTTTTGGTCTGCTGCTGTTGCTGCTGACTGGTTTCGCCGCGGCACATGCGGTGCTTGCGCTTGATGAGGTCGAACAGGTGCTCGGCATCGCTCTTGGAGGTCGGGGTCCAGCCGGCCCAGTAGAGCTCGACGGCGCACTTGGCCGAGCGCACGCCATCGCGGATGTACTTGTTGAGCCGGCGCATAGGAAGCTGGTCGTACACCTCGGCGCGCAGCGGGATGCTGACCACCGGCTCCTCCGGCCGGGGAACGACGTAGGCCAGCACGCCCAGGTCGTTGCCCTCGGCATCGCGGAAGGTGAGCTCGAGGGTCCACTTCCACGCTTTGCCGTACCATTGCAGCCGCTGGTCGATGCCGTCGAGCGTCGGGATCTGCTCCAGCAGCCACTCGATGGGCTTGCGATGGTGCTCCTTGAGGCCCTCGAGCAGTTGCTCGACAGTCGGCTCGCTCCAGCGGTTCTCCCAGACGGATCGCCTGGGGATGGCGGCCTTGTTCATCGTGGCGGACTCCGTCATTGGCGCTGCTGCTCTATGGGTTTATTCGCCCGGTGGGATGCGGGGGTTCGGCAGGCCCCCGGCGTGCGGTGAGGAAGGTGTCGGCCGAGCGGCGACCCGCAGGATCGCTACAGTTGACACGACCCGTACACAAGGCCCCCACCGACTCGACCGTCTCACGCCGCCCCACCTGGGCGTGGGGCGACTTCACGGAGCACTATAGCACGCCCGGACGGTTTCGCAACGCGGCCCCACCGGCCGAATCTGGATTAAGTGGTGACCACAACAGACATTAATCCCGGCGACGTGGCCCGCCAGCCACCCGGACCACACCGCCCCACCGTCGTGGTCATGGCCAAGCGGCCGGTGCCGGGCCGGGTCAAGACCCGGCTGCAGCCCCGGTGCTCGCCCCGGCAGGCGGCCGAGGTCCACGCGGCGATGCTGCGGTACGTCCTGGCGCGGGTCGCGGCCCACGTGGCGGCCGGCGCATGGGTGCTGGCACTGGACGGGAACGGGGCGGACGAGTCGGCGGTGACGGTGGACGTGCCCGCCGGCTGGCGGACCGTGGACCAGGGCGCCGGCGACCTGGGTGAGCGACTGGACCATGTCTGGCAAGCGGTCGGCCAGGCGGCGGTCGTGTTCTTCGGCGTCGACTGCCCGGACGTGCCGGCGGCGGCGCTGCGGGCGATCGGGCCGGCGCTGGCAAGCCACGACGCGGCGGTCGGGCCGGTCGAGGATGGCGGTTATTGGACCCTGGCGGCCGGTCGGTACCTGCCCCCGCTGCTGGAAGGCATCGACTGGGGCTCGCCCAGCGTGTACGATCAGACCGTTGCAGCGGCGTCCCGGGCTGGACTGCACCTGTCCGCCCTGCCGCGGTGGTATGACGTGGACGCCCCGCCGGACCTTGCGGCCTTGCAGCGCCGACTCACCGCGGCGCGCGAGCCCGCGCTTGTTCAATTGCGCCACGATCTGGAACACATTCTGGATGACCCCATTCAGAGCTTGAAGGGGTAGAACCATGACCCCGCAGACCACGACTTCACAGGCTTCCGAACGGCACGCTCCCTCGTACTCCGGCGATCGGCCCGCCCCCGCGGCGCCGGCGCCGCGCGCGACCGACGCCGCGCCGCAAGCCGCGCCGCAACCCGATCCCCACGACGAGTTCGACCTCAGCGAATCGACCGTGCTGATCGTTGACGACAACGAGCAGAACGTCGAGCTGCTCCAGGCGTACCTGGAAACGCTGCCCTGCCGCGTCATCACCGCGCCGGACGGCATCGAGGCGATCGAGCTGATCGAGGACGAGAACAAACCCACGCCCGACCTGATCCTGCTGGACGTGATGATGCCGCGAATGAGCGGCTTCGAGGTCTGCCGCAAGCTCAAGGAAGACCCCAAGACGCGCAGCATTCCGATCATGATGGTCACCGCGCTGAACGAGCTGGGCGACATCGAGCGCGGCGTCGAGAGCGGCACGGATGATTTCGTGAGCAAGCCGGTGAACAAGCTGGAGCTGATCACGCGCGTCAAGTCGCTGCTGCGCGTGCGCCACCTCAAGCGCGAGCTCGATCGCACCGAGGCTTACCTGAACGAGATCGAGCGCCAGCGTAATCCCGACGAAACGAGCTGACCCCCGCCTCCCATCCGGCAGCGCTGTTGCAACTTCCCACCGCCCCGCGAAGCCGCAAGCGGCAGCGCTACGCAGGCGCGTGGGCCGTTTCCATTTGCGCTGCGCCGTCTGCCAGCGCCTCGGGTTTCAACCGGTGAATGATCTCCAGGCAGGCGCGCGTGTGGTGATACGGGTCCTGTCGCTTGTAGAAACTGATGCGTCCGCGCGCGGAGATGACGTTGTACCAGTCGCCGCAGCGATGATCGACCTGCTGGTTCAGCGCGTAAAGCGCCTGCCGCTCGAACGCGTCGCGCCAGCGCTGGTCGCCGGTGTGCTGGTGAAGCAAGAAGAAGCTGACCATGCCTTCGGACTGGTTCCACCAGACGCGCTGGCGATCGTCGGCCGGCTGGCCGGGCCAGCCTTCCTCGTACACGCCGCCGCGCCGCTGATCGAAACCGTCGCGCCGCACGCCATCGGCGATCGCCACAGCCGGCTCGACAACGGCCGGGTCGTTGCCCCGGCCGAGCAGGTCCGCGCCTTTGAGCAGCAGCCACGCCAGCTTGATGTCGTGACCGTAGGAGACGCGCAGCGGATCCTGCGGCCGCCAATCCTCACTCGCGCGGATGTAGCCGTAACCCTGCTCGTGGTTGATCATGCGCTGCACCAGCAAGTCGATCTGCGCTTCGAGCCGATCGCGCACCGATGCGTCGCCACTCACTTCGTACAGTTCGCTGAGCATCTCCAGGACGGCGATCTCGAAGCAACTGT
>JBMCXL010000353.1:0-3511 GCA_048621015.1 Phycisphaeraceae bacterium | reverse complement strand
CGTACCAGTAATCCAGCAGCGGGCCGTTCTTGCCGTAGACCGGGTCGGCCGCGGGCAGGGGCACCTGCGCGATGCGCTGCTCAGCGCGCGGGCGCTCGTTCGGCTCGCCGCGCAGCGTTTCGTAGTCGGTCTGCCCGGCGGGGTAGGCGCCGACGACTTCGAACGCCGCGTCGCTGTCGATATTCTTGTGCGCCGCACCCGCGGGCAGGATCGCCACGTCGCCGGCGGCGATCTCCAGAATGGGGCCGTCCGGTCCGCCGAACTGGATGCGCGCTTCACCGGCGCAGACGCCGAGCACCTCGTGCGCGTTGGGGTGGTAATGGTGATACGAGAAGACGCCGTTGCGCCAGCTTCCGCGCCAGCCGTTGTCGTGGAACAGTTGCTCGAACGCGGCGGCGGCGTCGCTGTCGTCGCTGCGCACCGCCTGCCTGTAGAGCAGCAGCGGCAGCGTGGGATTGTTGGGAAACGACTCGTCCGCCGGCAACTGCTGGGCGATGATGTCCGCGTCGGCGCTCACTTGGTAGGCCATTGTGCTTTTTCCTTGTCTTCCAGGCCGCCCGGCTTGTTCAGCGCACGAGTTTATCCCATGTCCCGTAATGCTCGCGCTGCGGGCCGCGGGGGATGGAGAGCCCCGCCACGATCAGGCCCGCGATCAGCGCGTTGATCCGGCTCGCGAGCGTCTCACCGCTCATCAGCCACGGCACGACGGCGAGCGCCAGGGCGATCAGCACGTTCAGGTAGCGCAGCAACCGGATCGGCTCGCCCATCGCGCAAACCGAGACGGTGATGACCAGCGCGCCCGCAACGAAGTGCACGTTCGCCGCCGGCCGCGCGACGCCGAACATCGCCGGCCCGAGCATGATCCACACGCCCAGCGCCGTGGCAAGTGTCAGCGTCCACGGAAAGCTCATGCCCCAGAGCGATGCGCGCGGCACATCCAACGGTTGTTGCGGGAAGCCGGCCATCTCCGGCGTGCGCTCATCCTCCTGCGAACCTTCCGGATCACCCCCCTTCCAGAACACGTGCCACAGCGACTCGCCGCGCCGCTTCGCCCGTACCAGATGCTGGCCCATCGCCACGACCTCATCCACCTCCAGCGGAATCATCGGCAGCATGAACAACGCCGCCAGCAGACAAAACGTGCACCACGCCCCCACCACCACCGGCTGCGAGATCACCAGCAGAATGTGCACCAACCCCAGCGGAATCACCAGGATGCCGAACAGCAGCACCATCCACGGCATCGTGCGCCAGCGCGACGGCGCGCCCATCCACGCCATCGCGAACTCGAACGTATAGGCGATGGCACCGAACGCCGCGTCCGACACCGGCCACATGTGCGACAGGTCCGAGTTCAACACGCGCCGCGTGCCGTTGCCGAAGAAAGGGTCCCACGCATGCTCGATGTAACCCATCTGAAACGCGCCGAGGTAGCGCGACACCAGCCACCCGCCCACCGCCAGCGCGATCAGCACCGAGCGCTGCGGCCAGCTCGAGGGGTTGTAGCTCCAGCCCGGCGGTTGCGGCGGGCCGTGCTTCATGAACAGGATCATGTTCGGCATGCCGGGAATGAGAATCGTCAGGCCGATGACGAGAATGCCGACGAGCGTGCTGTTCAGGTAACCCGCGGCCGTGGGCGCCCAGAAGATCACCGGCGCGAACGTGAGCCAGATGCCGACGAAGCAGCAGATCCAGAGGCTGACGGGGCGATTCGGTGTGAGCGAACGCCAGCCGAAGACGAGCAGCAGCACGCCGGCGACGATGTCGCTGGTCGTCATCATCCAGATGCGCGCCGTATCGGAAAGCCACAGCGTGCGTCCGCCGCTGGGTTGGACCACGTCCTTTGCATAACTGAACGTCAGCGGCGCGAGGATCATCCACACGCCCAGGATCACCAATAGCCAGTAGATCCAGAGCGTGTGGCGATGGTGCATGCGCAGCATGTCGCGGCGGTCGTGGTCCGACGAATCGCCGCCATGCTGCTGCCGCATCGCCATCGGGCGCGTGACACCGCGCGAGCCGTGCTGGTGTGATGCGTCTTCGGCCATGTCGCCCCCGTTCCGTTCGAACTGTAGCGGCCAGCGCACTGCGGTGACTACCCTTCAACCGTGCCGCAGGGAAAGGTGGGATTCGCCCCGGCATCGCGCTCGCGTGTTCCCCCGTTTCAATCACGGACGAATCGGCGCTTTCCACGATGCGCGCACCGCGCAAGCATGTGGCATGTCACACCTTCGCCTCAAATCGCTTCGCGAGCAGCGCATCGTCATCACCGGCGCCACCAGCGGCATCGGCCTTGTGACCGCACGCCTCGCCGCGCGCCGCGGCGCGCGCCTCATGCTCGCGGCACGCAACGAGCAGGCGCTTCAAAACATCGCCGACCAGATCAACCGCGACACGCCCGGCGAAGCGCACTACACCGCCACCGACGTCGGCGACGAAGACCAGGTCAACCGCCTCGCCGACGCCGCGCGCGACCGCCTCGGCGGATTCGACACCTGGATCAACGACGCCGCCATCTCCATCTACGGCAACCTCATGCAGGTGCCCGTCAACGAGCACCGCCAGGTCTTCGAAACCAACTACTGGGGCTGCGTCCACGGCTCGCGCGCCGCGGTTGATGAGCTGGCTAAACATCACGACGGCTTCGGCGGCGCGCTGATCAACCTCGGCTCGGTGCTCGGCGACCGCGCCATTCCCGACCAGGGGCCGTACTGCGCTTCCAAGCATGCGATCAAGGGTTTCACCGATGCGCTGCGCATGGAGCTGGAGCAGCGCGATCTGCCGATCTCGGTCACGCTCATCAAGCCGTCGGCGATCGACACGCCTTACAAGGATCACGCGAAGAACTATTTCGATGTGAAGCCGCAGAACCCGCCGCCGGTGTACGACCCGCTGACCGTGGCGCATGCGATCCTTCATGCCGCGCAACATCCGCGGCGTGACATCTATGTCGGTGCCGCGGGACGTTGGGTCGTGTCGGGGCTCGGCACGGTCCTGCCGCGCCTCAGCGACCTGGTGATGGAGCGCGTCATGAGCTGGATGCAGAAGACCGACGAGCCGGTGGACCCGGGGGCGCGCGACCGCCACGCGCTGTTCGAGCCGATGGACGACGGCGAGGAGCGCGGCGTGTATCCGCACTACGTCCTCAAGAGCAGCCTCTACACCCAGGCGACGCTGCATCCGCTCGCCACGGCCGCGGCGGTCGGCGCGACAGGCCTGCTCGCCGCCGCCGCGTGGCAGGCGCTGGCCGGCGATCGGCGTGACGGTGCTTCGCTGCCGGCGCAGCCGGCGCGGGCTCCCTCACCCGCCGGGAGAGAGGCTGGGTAAGGGGGCCGACAGGGACAACGGATTCTGCCTCGCAACGAGCGCGCCCGGTCGCCGACGATCCCCTCGCCCGCCTCGTTGGACTTTTTCACGCGAATGCCGCATCACATGCTCGGCACCCTCTCCCGGGGGAGAGGGTTTGGTTGCCGTTGCCCGATTCGCGCGCTGACGCCACCGGGGACTGCCC
>JBMCXL010000352.1:0-3530 GCA_048621015.1 Phycisphaeraceae bacterium | reverse complement strand
TGACCAATGGTGCAACCGCCCCCGGTGCGCGCGTCCGCGTGCGCCGGGGGTTTTGCTGCGCGAAGAGAAGTCAGAATTCAGAAGACAGGAGACAGAAGAGCAGGATAAGCCGGTCCTGAGCGCAGCGAAGGTCCGGATCGTCCACCTTCAAAACTCCCAAGCCCCCCACCTCTCCACCTCACGCAACAACCTCCGCCCGTTGCCGACAACAGCGCTCCAGCAACTCCGGCACCGGCGCCGCGCCGGTCCCCGGCGCGCTTGCCGCCGCCACGCACGGCCGCCCCGCGTCGTCCTGCACCAGCTCCAGCACCGGCCGGCCCACGTCCTCCGCATAAAACCGGCTCGAAGGGAAAAGGTCCGGCGGATAATCGAACCCCTCCAGCATCGCAAGCGCCGCGCAAATCCGCGCCCCCACCGCGCTCTCCAGCATGCCGCCGACCCACAAACCAAGCCCCGCATCCCGCGCCTGCTCGTAAATCGCCAGCGCCGGCGTCAAGCCGCCCACGCGCCCCGGCTTGATGTTCACGTACCGGCAACTGCCCAGCTCGATCGCCTGGCGCATGCGCCGCGGCGAACTGATGCTTTCGTCCAGGCACACCGGCGTCGCGAGCTTCGCCTGCAGGCGCGCATGATCCAGCAGGTCGTCGTGCGCCAACGGCTGCTCGATCATCGCGAGATTGAACGCATCGAGTTGCTGAAACAACGCCAGGTCATCCAGTCCATACCCGCCGTTGCAGTCGACGTGCAGCGTGATGTCCGGAAAAGCACCGCGCACCGCGCGCAGCATGGGCAAATCCCACCCGGGACGAAACTTGAGCTTGATGCGCGGATAGCCGGCCGCCACTGCCCGGTCGATCTGCGCCAGCAATTCATCGAGCGTGTCGGTGACGCCGAAGTCGGCGCCGACCGCCGTGCACTGGCGCGTCGCGCCGAGTCGGCGGTGCAACGGCATGCCTTGCCGCTGCGCATCGAGCACCCACCAGGCGGTGTCGAGCGCTGCCTTGGCGAAGGGGTTGCCCTTGAACGGCGCGAGACATTGCTGCAACTGCGCGCCCGAGGTGATGTCCTCTCCCACCACGGCCGGCGCCATCCATCGGCGCAGCACGGCGAACACGCCGCCAGCCCACTCGGCGCTGTAGCACGGCGCGGCCAGCGGCGAACTTTCGCCCCAGGCGCTGTGGCCGTCGCTGCACATCTCCACGAGGATCGACTCGATCGTGGCGTCTTCGCCGTAGGCGGTGCGCCACGGCTGGATCAACGGCATGGCCACGTGGTAGATCCGCACCGCGTCGATGCGCATGTCAGCACCCTTGCAGGATCGAAAGTGCGCGTGACGCGAGCAGGCATCCACGCGCCGTCGCCGCGCTCGACGCCGCGCCGGTCAATTCTCCATGTCGCCGCGATCCATCTCGAGCGTCATCATCGTCGGCAGCAGGTAGTTCGCGCCGCGATACGTGTGCACCTGGCCGGACACCTTGAAGCGCACCTGGCTGCCGCGCTCCTGCACGATGTTCTCCATCGTCTCGAGGTATTGACATTCCTGGAGGATCATCGGCGGTTCGGGCGAGTCCTTGTCATCGGCCTCGAACACGAACAACACGCGCGCCCCGTCCGGGCTGCGCCGCAGGCGGCCGACGCGGTTGACGATGAACTCACCCTCGCGGCGCAGCGTCGGCTGCGGCTCGCCGGGCGCCACGCCGAGCACCGCCGGGTCGACATCCACCTTCGTCGCCGGCGCGCCGACGCGGTTGGGCACCGACTCGGCCTGCTCGTCGCGCTGTGGCTGCACGGTCGGCGGCGCGGCGCGCTGCTGCAGGAGCTGCTGCATCGTTTCATCCGAGTCGTCCGTGTCCGATTCGTCCGCAGCCGATTCGTCCGCGTCCGTTGCCGGCGCGTCGTCCGCCGCGTCGCTTTCGCTCTGCTGCGCGGGCGCGTCGGCCGCTTCATCCTCCTCCGCCTGCCCCAGCGCCGGACCACCGGCGACCATCGCCAGCAACGCGATCACCAACGCGAGCGACCATCCGTGGGCGTGTCTCATGGCGTGCTCCTTCCGCGAAAAAGACCTTGCACCATTCTAATCGACACAACGGCTGCGCCGACGTGACCGAATTGCCCCGCACGAACCGCTCAATCATGCCGACCGTCCATCTGCCGCGCCAGCTCCGGATCCACGCGCGCCGCCACGGTCCGCCGGTCGAGGCCGAGCCGACGCGCCGCCTCCACGTAGCTGCCGCAACGCGCGTACACCAGCGTGCAATAATGACGCATCAACTCATCCATCGACCACTCACCGGCCCGCAGCGCCCCGCACATCCGCTCCATCGGCCCCATGTCCATCCCCTCCGCGCGCGGCGGCGCATAGTCCCCCCGAATGACAACGTTGCGCACGCACTGCTCCAGCTCGCGAAAGTTGCCCGGCCAGGGATAGTCCGGCCCCAGCTCGCGCTCGATCCATGCGACCACCTCCGGCGCGATCTGCTCGCCCTGCTCGCCCGCCACGCGCTGCGCCACGAAACGCACCAGCCGCGCCAACTCCTCCGGCCGATCGGCGAGCTGGGCGCGCAGCGACGGCGCGTGGATCAGGTCCGCGCAAAGGCGGTAATACAGATCGGTGCGGAATCGGCCTTCGTGCATCTCGTGCGCCAGGTCGCGGTTGGTGGCGGCGATGATCTTGCCATGGAAGGTGCGCGTCGCCGTCTCGCCGAGGCGCTGAAACGTGCGCGACTGGATCACGCGCAGCAGCTTCACCTGGATCGCCGGCTCCAGCTCGCCGATCTCGTCGAGAAACACCGTCCCCAGCGGCGGACACGCTTCGAGCCAGCCCGTGCGATCGCTGACAGCGCCGGTAAATGCGCCGCGCTTGTGACCGAACAGTTCCGACTCGACGAGCGTCGGGCTCAGCGCGGCGGGGTTGAGCGCGAAGAACGAGCCGGCAAAATCTTCCTTGAAGCGCTGCGCTTCCGGGTCAAAGGGAATGTAGCGCGAGCTGCCGATGGCGCGGGCGACCAGTTCCTTGCCCGTGCCGGAGTCGCCGGTGACGAGCGTGGTGTAGTCGGCCATGTGCTGGTAGAGGCCGCGGTAGTAGCGGCGCAGGTCGCGCGTGAAGATGGAGTGCCACACCTCGGCGCGCAGCTTGGCCGCGGGCATCGAGCCGCCGACGATGTACTGGAAGATGTGCGCGAACGCCCGGCGGATCTGGAAGTAGCAGGCGAACACGTGCGCCGGTTCGTGATCGCTCGGCAGCGTCACGTTCGGCAAGTGCAGGTAGTGTTCGAACTCGGCGAGGAAGCGCTTCCACACCGCGAAGCGCTGCGGCGCCGAACCGGTGGCGAGGGCGCGCTCGATCGCGTCGTGCATCTCGTGCCGGGCGCGCTCGTAGAGCAGGTAGAGCACCAGGTCTTCATACCAGAGCAGTTCCTGCCGCGCCGCCTGCGTCGGCCGCTCGATCAAGCGCGTGCGCAGCGCATCGACCAGCGGCTGCACGCGATCGATCAGCCGCGCGATGTTCGGCCGCTCGGTCACGTCCCCCG
>JBMCXL010000351.1:0-3545 GCA_048621015.1 Phycisphaeraceae bacterium | reverse complement strand
GCGCGCGATCGATTTGTTTATCACGACAGGGCTGGTGGTGCGCAGTCTCGCGGTGTTCAATGCGCTGTTTCTCGTGCAGACGGGTCTGGACGCGTATTACCTGTGGGGTTCCGGGGCGTTGCCGGAGGGGATGACGTATGCAACGTACGCTCATCGGGGGGCGTATCCGCTGATCGCGACGGCGCTGCTGGCGGGGCTGTTCGTGCTGATGACGTTTCGACCGGGTGGGCCGGCGGCGCGCTCGGCATGGTCGCGCGGACTTGTGTATCTGTGGATTGCACAGAACGTGTTTCTGGTCGCCTCGGCGATCTGGCGGCTGCGGTTGTACGTGGACGTGTACAGCCTGACGCGCTGGCGCGTGGCCGCGATGGTCTGGATGGCGCTGGTGGCGTTGGGCCTTGTGTGGCTGCTGTGGCGCATTGTTCGAGGGCGAAGCAATGCATGGCTGCTGCGCGTCAACGCGCTGTCGGCACTGGTCGTGGTGTATGCGTGCTGCTTCGTCAACTTCGATCGAATGATCGCGTGGTACAACGTGCGGCACTGCGAGGAGGTGGTCGGCGAGGGTGTGCCGATCGACCTGGCATATCTGAAGCATCTCGGACCGGAATCGCTGCCGGCGATGCAGTGGTTGGACCGGCAGGTGCAGGATGCGGAACTTCACGTGGTGATTGAGACGCACGCGAGGCCGTTGCGCCGTCAGTTGCGCAGTGATCTTTCCAACTGGCGTGGTTGGACGTGGCGTCGCTGGCGGCTGCGCGATTATCGATGGCGGAGCCGATCTGTTCTATCGCTTCCGAGCAATTCCTTCAGGGGGCACTTATCCGCCGCCGAACAGCAGCCACCAGCCCACGAGAAACACCGCGGCGTCGACGAGCGCGTGGCTCAGGTACGCCGGCCAGATCGAGCGGTAGCGGAGGTAGAGCCACGACCAGGTGGCGCCGCCGATGAACACGCCGAGTGAGCCGAGGAGGGTCACAGTCCATCCGAATTGCAGTTTCAGGGCGATGAAGTGGTGCAGTGTGAACATCGCGGCGGCGGCGAGCACGGCCAGCAGGCCGGCGCCGCGCAGCACCGTTTCACATTGGCGGAACACGAACCAGCGCCAGACGTATTCCTCCAGCGCCGCGTTGATGAGCGTGAGGTAGGCCGCGAGCAGCAGGTAGCGCGTGGGGTCGGTGAGGTTGTTGCGGGCGGCGACGGTTTGCAGGCGGTCGTTGTCGATGATTGTCGTGCCGAGCATCCCGTAGCCGGCGATGATGATTCCGCTGATGACCAGGCCGAGCGTCGCGCCGACGGCGAAGCCGCCGCGTCTTGGTGGCGACCAGCTCCACGCGCCGCGTTCCACCCATCGCCACCACACCATAGGCAGCAGGAGCAGCCACACCTTTGCCGCGCCGTAGATGAGTTGGCCGATCATCGTTCCGGGCAGCAGCCACAATGACGCGAGTACGCCCACGGTCGGCGCCGGCACAAGCAGCAGTAGCGCCGTCAGCGCGCGGCGTCGGCTTGCGGGGAGCGCGAGCGTTGGCGCCGACGGCGGTTCGAGGGTGGTGGGTGGGTTTGCCATGCCTCCATTCATCGCCGATCCACGTTACAGATGCAAGCAGCGTGTTTCGGGGCGGGTGATTTGACGGCCGCGCGACGCAGGGGTACACAGGCTCCCCACGCATACACGGAAATTCCGCTTTTTTATGGGAGCTGTTTGTGATGACCGAGCCGCGGCCGCACTATTTCCAATCGTCCTGGATCGAGCCGAGTGATGAGGTGATTGACACCGACGTCTGCGTCTACGGCGGCGTGGCGGGTGGACTCGTCGCGGCCGTCACCGCCGCGCGCCGCGGCAAGCGTGCCGTCGTGCTGCATCCGGGCACGTACCTCGGCGGCATGACCGCCGGCGGGCTCGGCTGGACCGACGTGGGCAACAAGGACATCATCGGCGGCATCGCGCGCGAGTTCTATCAGCGCGTCGGCAAGCACTACGGCAAAGACGAGGAATGGACCTTCGAGCCGTACGTCGCCGCCGAGGCGCTGCAAAGTCTGCTCGATGAAACGGACGTGGACGTGCGCCGCCGGCAGTTCCTCGACAGCATCACTATGGACGGCCGGCGCATCACGGAGATCAGGATGCTCGGCGGCCTGCGCGTGCGCGCCCGGCAGTTCATCGACGCGACCTACGAAGGCGATCTGCTCGCGCGGGCGGGCGTGAGCTACACCGTCGGCCGGGAGTCGAACGACACGTACGGCGAAACGCTCAACGGCATCCAGGTGCGCCACCAGCACCAGTTCAGTCACCCGGTCGATCCGTACGTCGAGCCGGGCAACCCGGGCAGTGGTTTGCTGCCGTACATCGAGCCGAAGCTCGACGGCGAGATCGGCGACGGCGACCGGCGTATCCAGGCGTACTGCTTTCGCGTGTGCATGACCGATGATCCGGCGCTGCGCATGCCGTTTCCCAAGCCGGCCGATTACGACGAGCGGCTGTACGAATTGGCGGCGCGCTGGTATGCGAGCGAGAAGGACCAGTACAACGAGTCGCTGCGGGAAGGGGGTGAAATCCGCAAGTTCGACCGACTTCATCCGGTGCCGCACAAGACCGACACGAACAATCACGGGCCGATCTCCTCGGACTTCATCGGCGCCAACCACGATTGGCCCGAGGCGGACTACGAAACGCGCGAGCGCCTCTTTCAGGCGCACGTCAGTTATCAGCAGGGCCTCTACTGGTTCATCAGCAACAGCGAGCGCATGCCGGACAGGTACCGGGAGGCGTTCGCGCGGTGGGGCCTGGCGCGCGACGAATTTGTCGAGACGGGGCACTGGCCGCACGAGCTTTACGTGCGTGAAGGTCGGCGGATGGTGGGTGAATACGTCATCACCGAGCACGACTGCATGGCGGCGCGGCGGTGCGAGGACCCGATCGCGATGGGCGCGTACAACATGGACTCGCACAACTGTCATCGCTTTGTGCAGGACGGGCGCGTGCTGAACGGCGGTGATGTGCAGGTTCCTCCGGCGGAGCCGTACACGATCTCGTATCGCGCGATCGTGCCGGCGGACGGGGAATGCGAGAACCTGTCGGTGCCGGTGTGCGTGTCGGCGTCGCACATCACGTTCGGGTCGGTGCGCATGGAGCCGGTGTTCATGATGCTGGGCGAGTCGGCGGCGACGGCGGCGACGCTGGCAATCGACCAGGACTGCGCGATGCAGGCGGTGGGGTACAGCAAGCTGCGCAACGAGCTGCTCGATGCGGGGCAGGTGTTGTGCTGGCGGGGGTGATGGCGCGCGCTCCCTCTTCCCTTGGAAGCGGATCGGGGTGAGGAGATCTGCGACAGCCGGGCGCTCGCAGCGCGAAGGTGACGCGGGGTTGTTGGTGATCCCCTCACCCGCCTCGTTTTCCATTGCATGCGAATGTTGCGCCCTCTGCTCGGCACCCTCTCCCGAGGGGAGAGGGTTTGGGAGGTGGTGCCGGCGCGCCGAGGCGATAGAATCCGGGCGATGTCGCTTGAACTGATTTTTCTGGGCACGGGCACCAGCGCCGGGGTGCC
>JBMCXL010000350.1:0-3553 GCA_048621015.1 Phycisphaeraceae bacterium | reverse complement strand
CGCGCGGGCGGTGAGGTTCGCGCGGAGGTCGCGGAGAGCGCGGAGGCCGCGGCGTGAAGAGGATTTTTTCTGCTGCTCTGCGCTCTCCGCGCTCTCCGCGGCCTCTGCGCGAACCTCCGGGGCCGGCTGCGAGGTGTGTGGTATGACCGATCCCGCCCGGGCGACTATCATTGGCCGTGATGCGTGAGATGTTCCCCGATTCCACCGCTGATCTTGCCCACACCGGCATCGTGATCGTCGACCACGGCTCGCGGCGCGACGAGTCCAACCGGGTGCTGGAACGGTTCGTCGAGATGTTCGCCGCCCAGACGCGCTACGGCATCGTGGAGCCGGCGCACATGGAGCTGGCCGAGCCGTCGATCGCCACGGCCTTTGCGCGGTGCGTGCAGCGCGGCGCGCGGCGGGTGGTGGTGGCGCCGTATTTTCTGGCGCCGGGCAAGCACTGGCACGAGGACATCCCTGAGCTGACCGCCGAGGCAGCGCGGCAGCATCCGGGCGTCGATTACATGGTCACCGCGCCGATCGGGTTGCATCCGTTGATGTGCGAGCTGATCGGTCAGCGCATCGATCACTGCCTGAGCCACGTCGCGGGGCGGGCGGCCGAGTGCGACGTGTGCGCGGGGACGGGGTTGTGCGTGATGCATCGGGGTGGGAATGATGCATGAGCGGTGACTGAATTGGAGGCGCTGGTTTGATCGGGCGCTGCTGAGCTTCCAGCGCTCACCCTCCCCTGCCCCTCCCTCAAGGGAGGGGGGTTGAAAGCGCAAATCATCGACGCGCCGCTTGTTCATGGGTTGTTCGTCATTCGTGCACGCCCGGAGGAGATTCCATGTCCGATTGGTTCGTGATGCAGCCGGCCGACCAGCCGCTTGAGCCGGCGCGGAAGGTGTTCGTGACCGGCGCGCCGGGGCGCGTCGGCCGCCGATTCACCGAGGGGTGTCATGATCGCTACGAGCTGACGCTCATGGCCGCGCCGGACGAGGATGCGTCGCACGTCGAAACATACGGCCCTGTCGTGCGCGCCGATCTCACTGAAAAAGAGCGCCTCGTCGAGCTGATGCGCGGCCACGACGCGGTGGTGCATCTCGCGGCCAATCCCCACCACGATGCCCCGTGGGACGAGCTGCTGGCGCCGAACATCGTCGGCTGCCACCACGGATTCGCCGCGGCGCACGAGGCGGGCGTGCGGCGCGTGGTGTATGCCTCGTCGGTCAATGCCGTGGGCGCCGCCGCGCCGGACCACCAGGTGCAGCCGAACGACCCGGTGACGCCGGGCAACCTCTACGGCGCGACGAAAGCGTTCGGCGAGGCGCTGGCGCGTTATTACGCTGAGCGCGAGGGGATGGCGTGCTACCCGATCCGCATCGGCGCGTTTCGCCCGCCCGATGCGATGCAGCCGCGCACCGATCGGCCGAGCCGATGCGATGTTTCGTGGCGCGATCTGAACCAGCTCATTTGCGCCTGCCTGGACACGACGCGGGTGCGCTTCGCGATCGTGCATGCGGCGTCGCGCAACGATCGCGAGATCATGTGTCTTGCGCAGGTGCGTGAGTTGTTCGGTTACGAGCCGGAGGATGACTTTCGCGTGATGCGTGCGCCGCAGCAGTAGTTCGGGCGCTGGGCCCACGGTCGGGAGACCGTGGGCTTTCGGTTACACGCGATCCTTGAGGGTGGGATAGCCCACTTTTTCGGCGCAACTGTGACAGCAGAAGTAGTGGCCTTCGCCTTCGAGGCCGTGGCCGAGGATGCGCACGCCGCAGTTCTCGCAGCGCGGCGCGATGCGCTCGGCGGCGCACTCGATGGAATCGAAGGTGTGCTCGCTGCCGTCGTGGAGCGTGAGGGTGAAGGTCTTGTCGTAGTCGTTGCCGCACTGTTCGCAGATCCCCATGGTTCGCCCCCTTTCCGGTTGGGTGGTGTGGTGTGCGTTCCCGCGGGATTGAAGGCGCGGCGACGGGACGTGTCCAGCGGGGTGTTTCCGCAGTGCGGGGTGGACGGCGATCCGCGGGGAAGGTTCGCGGACTCGCCATCGGCGGGCTTGGACTATGATCGCGGCCCCCCGTTCGTGGCGGGGGACGATCCCCACCGGCGCGAAGGCGAGGGCATGGACCACCGGCGAAGCACGGCGGATGTGGCATACGACGCCAGCGAGGCGGCGTGGGAGGAGCCGGCGACGGAGGTGCAGCCGGCGCTGGCGGGCCGGCTCGCCGGGCTGTCGCTGCCGCGGCAGGTGCTGGTGCTGGCGGTGTGGCCGATGCTGGAGCAGTTCCTGAATTTCCTGGTGGGGACGGTGGACCTGGTGCTGGCGGCGCGGCTGGAGCGGATCGGCGAGGCGGCGGCGGCGGCGCTGGGGGTGGGCGGTTATATCGGCTGGCTGATGGGGCTGCTGCACATGGCGGTGGGCGTGGGCGGGGCGGCGCTGGTGGCGCGGGCGGTGGGCGGCCGGCACCAGCGGCTGGCGAACGCGGCGCTGGGGCAGGCGGTGTTGCTGGCGGTGTTCGCGGGGGCGGTGCTGGGGGTGCTGGTGTTCGCGGGGGCGGGGCCGATCGCGCGGCTGGCGGGGGCGGAGGGGGAGGCGCTGGCGCTGTGCGTGCTTTATCTGCGCATCATCGCGCTGGCGGCGCCGTTGAGCGCGGTGCTGTTCGTGGGCGGGGCGTGTCTGCGCGGGGCGGGTGACACGCTCACGCCGTTCTGGGTGATGGTGGGGGTGAACATCGTGAACGTGGGCACGAGCGTGTGGTTCGTGCAGTTGGGCTGGGGGGTGGCGGGGATCGCGCTGGGGACGCTGCTGGCGTGGACGCTGGGCGCGGGGCTGATCCTGGCGATGCTGTTTCGCGGCAGCCGGGACATGCGGTTGCGCTGGATGCGTTTGCGCCCGCACTGGCACACGGCGCGGCGGATCGTGCGCGTCGGCGTGCCGAACCTGATCGAATCGAGCGGGATGTGGCTGGGCAACTTCGCCGTGCTGATGATCGTCGGCCGGCTGCCGCTGTGGGACCTGGCGCCGCAGCACATCATCGGCGTGCACATGATCGCGATTCGGCTGGAGTCGGTCAGCTTCCTGATGGGCGCGGCGATCGGCACGGCCGCGGCGACGCTGGCGGGGCAGTATCTCGGCGCGGGTCAGCCGCGGCGCGCCAAGCAGGCGGTGGGGTTGTGCTGGGCGGTGGCGACGGTGTTGATGGTGTTGATTGGGCTGACGTTCATCTTCGCGCCGGAGCTTTGGACGCGCCTGATCAGCGACAAGCCGCTGCACCTGAACGAAGCGCCGCCGGTGCTGCGGATCGCGGGGTTCATCCAGATTTTCTTTGCGACCTACATCGTGCTGTCCCACGCGCTGCGCGGCGCGGGCGATACGACCACGGCGATGAAGATGACCTATGCGAGCACGTTCCTCGTGCGGCTGCCGGCGGCGTACATCATCGCGGTGCCGCTGGGTTGGGGGTTCTACGGCATCTGGCTGGGGTTGTGCGGGGAGCTGGCGGTGCGCGCGGCGCTGTTCGCGGGGCGGTACTTTCATGGTGGGTGGACGCGAGTCGAAGTATAGTTTCAAGTT
>JBMCXL010000349.1:0-3585 GCA_048621015.1 Phycisphaeraceae bacterium | reverse complement strand
GCGTCAAGCCGAGCACCAGGCAGCCGACCGCCAGCGGCGCGAGCGTGAGAATCTCGCGGACGTTCAGGTCCGTCACGCCGTGCCCGTGAGCCGCGCCTGCGTTGTGTCCACCGCCCGCGCCGTGACCGTGACCGTGACCATGCGCCGGCACCTTCGTCGGGCCGAACACGACCTTGCCGACCATGTAAAGCAGGTAGATCGCGGCGAAGATCATGCCGAAGCCCGCGGCCACGGCATAGGAGATGCCCAGCACGCCCTCGGGTGAGGTGAACGCCCCGAGCAGCGTGAGAAACTCGCTGACAAAGCCGTTGAGCCCGGGCAGGCCGACGCTCGCGAGCACGAAAAAGACGGTGAACGTCGCCCAGATCGGCATGACGCGCCCGAGGCCGGACATCTGCGCCATCTCGCGGGTGTGGAAGCGCTCGTAGATCATGCCGATGCAGAGGAACAGCGCGCCGGTGGAGAGGCCGTGGTTGATCATGTACATGACCGACCCGACACCGCCGGCGGATGTTTCCATGCCGCTGCCGACCATGGGCACGGCGTCGAGCGCGAACAGGCCGAGCACGCAGAAGCCGAGGTGGCTGACCGAGGAGTAGGCGATGAGCTTCTTGACGTCTTTCTGCACCCAGCAGACCAGCGCGGTGTAGAGGATCCCGACGACAGCGAAGATGCCGATGTACGGCGCGAAGACGACCACGGCATCGGGGCACCACGGCAGGGCGAAGCGCAGCAGGCCGTAGGTGCCGAGCTTGAGCAGCACGCCGGCGAGGACGACCGAGCCGGCGGTGGGCGCCTCGGTGTGCGCCAGGGGCAGCCAGGTGTGTACGGGCCAGAGCGGGACCTTCACCGCGAAGCCGGCGAGCAGGGCGGCGAGCACCCAGGCCTGCTCGGTGAAGCTCATGGTGCGTGCGGCGGCGCCGAGCGCGTCGATATCGAACGTCCAGCCAGTGGCGCCCTGCATGGTGGAGGCGTACCACGCGACGTAGAGCACGCCGCCGAGGGTGAGCATGGAGCCGGCGAAGGTGTAGAGGAAGAACATCGCCGCGGCCTTGAGGCGCTGTGACGAGCCGAACACGCCGATGAGGAAATACAGCGGCACGAGCGTCAGCTCGAAGCAGAGATAGAAGAAGATGATGTCGCGCGCGATGAACACGCCGATCATCAGCGCTTCGAGCAGCAGCAGCCAGAAGTAGTACTCGCGGATGCGCGACTCGATGGCGGTGCGCGAGCCGAGGATGACCAGCGGCATGAGGAACGTGGTCAGCAGGACGAGCCAGAGGCTGATCGTGTCCACGCCGTAGCTGAACGACAGGCCGATGCCGGGGATCCAGGGGATCTGCCCGCCGAGTTGCGTGGTCGCGGTGGCGTCCCAGTTGAAGCGGACGGCCACGATGAGCGAGACGATGAAGGTGGCGAGCGTGCTGGTGAGCGCCCAGATCCAGGCCTTGCGCTGGTCGTCGAGCGCGGGCGTGTTGGGCAGCAGCATGCAGATGGCGCTGAGGATCGGCAGGATCAGCAGTAGTGGGAGCAGGGATGCGTCCATGGGTTCATTCGCGGCGGCGGGAGCGCGACAAGTCGCGTCGCTTCATAGCTGATTAATTCATTGCCAATAGCACAACGAGGACGATCGCGCCGACGCCCATCGCCATGCCGAGGCCGTAGCCCTGCAGGATGCCGTGCTGGCTCGGGCGGACGCCCCGGCCGAGCAGGCGCGGGATCCATGCCACGGCATACACGATGCCGTTGATGATCAATTGGTCGATCACGTAGAACGCGTAGCCGAGGAAGCGCAGCGGCCGAACGATCACCAGGTCGTAAAGCTCATCGACGTAGTACTTGTTTTCCAGCAGCGTCGCCACGGGGCGGAAGGCAGCATGGGCGCGGTCGGCGGCGTCGCGCTTGAGCCAGTGGAAGTACGCCGCCACGGCGATGCCGAGCAACGCAAGCACGCCGCTGATGAGCTGCATCGCCAAGTGCAGGTCCATGCCCAGCAGCGGCGGCGCGTGGTAGTCCTCCGCGCCGGCGGCCTGCGCAATCTGGTAGGCGGCCGGATCGGTGTGGGCGCTGGAATCGTGGATCATCCCGCCCATCCAGCCGTAGTGATCGCCCACACCCACCCAGCCGGCGAAGAGCGCGCCGATCGCGAGAATCGCCAGCGGCCCGTTCATCGGCCACCAGGGCATCTCGTGCGGCTCGTGCGCGTGACCGTGGTGCTCGTGCTGGGCGACGATGGCTTCCTCCGCGTCGTGCGGATGGTCGGCCGCGTGGTCCTGCACGTCCTCGCCGTGATGCTCATCGCCCATCTCGTACTGCTCGGGGCCGAGGAACACGCGGAACCAGAGGCGGAACGTGTAGTAGGCGGTCACAAACGCGGTGACCAGGCCGATGATGCCGAGCACCAGGTAGAGGCTTTGGCCGTGCTCACCGACGCCGGCCTGGAGCGTGTAGGCGAGGATGAGGTCCTTGCTGAAAAAGCCCGCGGTCAGCGGCACGCCGGCAAGGGCGAGCGCGCCGATGAACATCAGCCCGCAGGTGACGGGCATCTTGTGGCGCAGGCCGCTCATTTTGCGCAGGTCGAGCTGGCCCGCCATGGCGTGCATAACCGAGCCGGCGGTGAGGAACAGCAGCGCCTTGAAGAACGCGTGGGTGAACAGGTGAAACACACCGCCGACGGTGGAGAGCACGCCGACGCCGAGGAACATGTAACCAAGTTGGGACACAGTCGAGTATGCCCAGATGCGCTTGATGTCGTACTGGCACAGGGCGATCGTCGCGGCGAACAGGGCGGTG
This sequence comes from Phycisphaeraceae bacterium, assembly GCA_048621015.1. Classification (GTDB taxonomy): domain Bacteria; phylum Planctomycetota; class Phycisphaerae; order Phycisphaerales; family Phycisphaeraceae; genus JBMCXL01. The sequence goes on along the minus strand of JBMCXL010000349.1, from coordinate 792 downwards.
AGCGTGCCGATGATCGCGACGGTGGGCAGGGCGTAGGGCGACAGCTCGAACACGGGAATCATGCGCGCGATCATGTAGACGCCGGCGGTGACCATGGTGGCGGCGTGGATCAGCGCGCTGACGGGGGTCGGGCCTTCCATGGCGTCGGGCAGCCAGACGTAGAGCGGGAGCTGCGCGCTTTTGCCGAAGGCGCCGAGCATGAGCAGGAACGGAATCCACGTATCGGCCCACGCCAGGCCGGAGCCGCCTTCACCTGCTTGCGCGAACACTTCCGTGAGGCTGACCGTCTGGTAGGCGTGGAACGTCAGGAAGATGCCCAGCGCAAAGCCGAGATCGCCAACGCGGTTGACGATGAACGCTTTCTTCGCCGCCGCGACGGCCGAGGGCTTGTCATAGAAGTAGCCGATCAGCAGATACGAGCAGAGGCCCACGCCCTCCCAGCCGAGGTAGAGCAGGACGAGGTTGTCCGCCATGACCAGCGTGGTCATTGCGAAGATGAACAGGCTGACGTAGGCGAAGAAGCGAGCATAACCCCGGTCGCCGTGCATGTAGCCCATGGCATACATCGCGACCAGCGAACCGATGCCGCAGACCACCAGCAGCATGACGATGGTGAGCGAATCGACCAGATAGCCGAAGTCGGCCGCGAGCCAGTCGCCGATGTGAATCCAGCGAAAGGCGCGCACGACCTCGCCCTCGGCCGGCACACTGCCCCAGGTCGCCACGGCCACCAGAAACGCGGCGAGGATCGAAACAACGCAGACCGGCCCGGCCGCCCGCGCCCACTCGCGC
>JBMCXL010000348.1:0-3615 GCA_048621015.1 Phycisphaeraceae bacterium | reverse complement strand
CGACAGCCCAGGTCAGCATGCGGCGAATGCGGCTGACACTTTTGTTCACATACGGCCTGCTCCACCCCAACTCGACCATCGCCCGCTGCACTGCGCGAAGCTCACCAGGCCCGAAATCGTGCGCGCGCAAATCGGCATACAGCCGGGTCAGCGGTCGAAGAGCCTGGCGGATCCCGGCCTGTTCCCACGTGGGCGAGCCGTCGCGATGCATGTAATAGTTCTCCGCATGGCTCCAGTAGCGGTCGACGAGCACGGCGATGGTCACCAACTCGTTCTTCGGCAATGGCCGCTGACGCCCGTTCGCCAGCCATTCGGCGATGGCCCGGTCGTAGCGCTGGCGGGACGCCTCGGTCCCCCAGCGACCGCACGGCACCCTGCGGCCATCGAGCACGACGAATGCACGGTCCGGGCGTCCTTTCTCCCTCTGGCGACGCAGCTTTGGAATGTTCTTCGTATTAGCGGGCACGACTCGCGACCTCCGGCTGAACGTACCCATGGGTACGTTTTTGATCCGGGTCTACGGCCGCGCCGCCTTGGGGTGGGTAAGCACAACGTGCGCTTTCAGCCTGACTTGTGGAAATGCCGACGGGAGGACTCGAACCTCCAACCTAGGGCTTATGAATCCCTCGCTCTAACCATTGAGCTACGTCGGCCGGGTGGTCAGCACGGCATTGTAGGGAGGTTGGCGTGGGGTTCAAGGCCGTGAGCGGGGGCGGGGGATGGAGATTCACGTTCGGCGGTGGGGTCGGTCGATAGTCGGGGAGGACGCACAGGGCGAGGCAGTTTTGAATGGTCATTCGACGCCCCACGCTGGAACGGGCTTGCCCGTTCATCAACCGCGACGACCCCCGTTGCGCTCATCGGTTCCGCCTGAGCCGGATGGGCGAGCTCTTCCAGGTGTGTCTCAGCGCGCCTCAGACGTGTCCGGTCTACCACCAGTTCGTGGGGGATCAGCAGCGTGAGCGGCCGAGCCCGGCGATCCACATCACCGTCGAAGGCCGACGCCCCGCGCCCCGGCCGCCCCGCCGGACCCAGCGCCGTGAGTCCCACCGGGTCGCGGTTTGAAGGTCCCGCGAAGGCATTTCTCAGCTACTGTCGCATCGAGTGCGGCTTCGCGCCGGCGACGCTGGCGGCATACGCCTCGGACCTGCGCGACCTGTGGGTCTGGCTCGTCGAGCAGGGCTGCGCGTCGTGGCGCGACCTGACGATGCCGCGCTTCAGCGAATACCTGCGCGCCCTGGAGGCGCGCGGCATGGCGGTCAGCTCGATCGCCCGGCACGTGGCGACGGTGCGCGTGTTCTGCCGGTTCCTGACCAGCGAAGGACATCTGCCGGACGATCCGGTCGAACGACTCACCCAGCCTGCGACGTGGCGGCGGTTGCCGAACGTCATGGGCCGGGAGCAGATCGAGAAGCTGCTGGCGGCGCCGGATCCGGACGATGCGCTTTATGCGCGCGACGTGGCGCTGCTCGAATTGCTGTATGCGGCGGGGCTGCGCGCCACGGAGCTGGCGGAGATGCCCACCGGCGCGATCCACGCGGGCCTCGGCGTGGCGCGCGTGATCGGCAAGGGCAACCGCGAGCGCATCGTGCCGGTGGGCAAGCCGGCGCTCGCCGCGGTGCAGCGCTACGAACAGGAGCTGCGGCCGCGCCTGGTGCGCGAAGACAAGCCGACCGATCGGCTGTTCGTCTCGCGCTCGGGCAGCCCGATCACGCGCGTGGTCGTCTGGCAGATCGTGCGCCGCCACGCGGAGCGCGCCGGTCTCACCGGTATCCATCCGCACCTGCTGCGCCATTCGTTCGCGACGCACCTGCTCGCCGGCGGGGCCGACCTGCGCGTGGTGCAGGAACTGCTCGGGCACAGCAACATCCAGACGACGCAGATCTACACGCACGTCGACCGCAGTCGCTTGCAGGAAGTCATCAACCGCTTCCACCCGCGGCCGTGAGGGTGGAAGCCCGCTCTTCGCTGCGCTCAGAACGGCCGTTAGAGCTTGCGTCGTATGATTTACCCGCACGATGGCAGCCCGCGAGGACGGCGCGGGCGTTTCAATGCGAGCGCGGCGAGCAGCATCGCGCCCGGGCCGATGGCGGCGGGGCTCGGCAGGGAGACGACTCCCGACCGCGCCACCGTTTCGCCACTGACGCTGAATCGGAAGGCGCTGGTGCCGTTGTCGGAGCGGGGGAATCGGCTGTCGGTGCCGGCGGCGGTGATGGCCTCGGCGAAGATGCGGTGCGTGCCGGCCGGCAGCAGGGCACTGGCGCGGAAACTGTCGCTGCTCTGGCCGAAGACATCGGGCTCGAGCGTGAAGTCGAAGCGTTCATCGCCGAAGGCACGGAACGCAACGCGTGCACCTTCCCGCACGTTGCCCGTCCCGTTGGCGCGCACGCGCACCGGCTCGTCCGAGTTGATGCGCACGTCGAAGCGCGAGACGCCCGAGACGGCACCGTTGACAAGATCCTGCTGGAAGAGGGTGTCTTCGTTCACATCCGCCCGGCTGTTGAGCGTGGTGTCGAAGCGGAACGTCTGGTTGTCGTTGGCGAAGCGCAGCTGTGCCTGTTGCAGCGCCGAGCCCCGGCCGCTGACGTCGTTGTTCGGCGAGCTGCCGAAGACTTCGGGCTCCAACCGGATTCCCTCGCCGGGACGCGGCACAAGACGGTCGCGGAGCATGCGCACCCCCGCCTCGTCGGCAAGGCGCGCATCGGCGCGCGCCACGCGATCGTCATCGACAAGCTGCACCGACGATCCCGCCGCCGGCGGAACATGCAGGTTCAACCCCACCGCGCACACCGGCGCCACCAACCAGAACAGCAGACGCGACATCATCATGGACTCTCCCGATACATTTCGGCGGCGTACGGCCGAGGTTTCGTTACGGTCTGCCGCACCCTAGCGCCAGGCGCACCAGCCGTCCGCGCTGCTTTTGCTCTGTTTCTCGCTGGGTTGGCCGCTTGACCGCACCCGGGTCTGCGCCGGCGTGCCATCGGGCGGGCCCGCGAGGAAGCGAAAGAAGAAGCTTGCGGCAGCCGGCCGGGGCGCAGACACTTCACGCATGGCCCAGCGGCGGTTCCATTACGACCTGGCGTTCGAGCATTACCTGCGCGCCAACGGCATCCCGTACGTGGCGGTGGATGAGGCGAAACGCGCGGTGCAGGGCGCTGGCGAGGGCGCGGCGCCGAAGGGGCTCAAGAGCTTCGACTTCGTGGTCTACAGCGAGTCGGGGTCGAACCTGCTGATCGACGTCAAAGGCCGCAAGCATTCGGGGCGCACGGGCAGGCAGCTTCAGAACTGGGTGACGCGCGAGGATGTCAAGGCGTTGAACCAGTGGTGCGGCATCTTCGGCAACGGTTTCGCCGGCGCGTTCGCGTTCCTGTTCTGGTGCGACGTGCAGCCGCCGGACGCGCTGTTCCACGAAATCTTTGAATTCAACGAGCGATGGTACGCGGTGCTGGCGGTGGAACTGGCGGACTACGAGCAGCACATGCGCCGGCGCAGCGCGAAGTGGGACACGGTGAGCATCCCGGCCAAGGCGTTCAACGAGGTGGCGATGCCGCTCAAGGACCTACTATGAGATGCGCCCTTCAACCGCCCTCCCTTGAGGGAGGGCGGTTGAAG
>JBMCXL010000347.1:0-3616 GCA_048621015.1 Phycisphaeraceae bacterium | reverse complement strand
CTGAAAGTGTTCACCAGCGCGCTGGCCGCGTTCGCCTTTGCGCGCCTGGAATGGCCCGGCCGGGACCAGGTGTTTCTGCTCTATCTGGCGACGATGATGCTGCCCGGGCTGGTGATGATGATTCCCAACTACCAGATCATGATCGCGCTGGGGCTGGTGGACACGATGCTCGGGCTGATCCTGCCCGGGGCGTTCACCGCGTTCGGCACGTTCCTCTTGCGCCAGTTCATGCTGACGATTCCCAGCTCGCTGGACGAGGCGGCGATGATCGACGGCGCGAGCAAGTGGCGGCTGTTCTGGGACATCATCCTGCCGCTGAGCCGGCCGGGGCTGATCACGCTCTCGATCTTCGTGTTCATTACCAGCTACCACAGTTTTTTCTGGCCGCTGGTGATGCTCAAGAGCGAGCACAAGTACACGCTGCCGATCGGCCTGCTCTACTTTGAAAGCTCGCGCGGGCAGGAGACGCACCTCCTGATGGCCGCGGTGGCGATGAGCATCGTCCCGCTGGTGATCGTGTTCGTGGTGCTGCAGAAGTACCTGGTCAAGGGCATTCAGCTCGGGGCGGTGAAGGGGTGAGGGGATCGGGCGCAATCCTTCGCGGCCTGTGATCGGGGCGGCTATGGATCAATCGTGCGCGAGCGCGGGGAACGGCTACAACTGCATCATATACATCAACATCATCAGCGCAATGGCGATCAACAGCATGAGCAGGCAGCCACCGCCACCCATGCAGCCGCTCATCGGGTTGTCCATTCGACCCGGCATGACGATCGCCTATGGCGCAGCCCGGAACGATTCGCCTCGCTACTCGTGCAGCACGAAACTGGCGATCCTTTCGTCAGCACCGCCTCGCCACACACTCACACCGCCGCGATCGCCCAGAGGTAGGCAAGCAGGCCAAGCACGAAACCAGTCAGACCGACAGGGACATACCCACCGACCGAGTCGGTCGTGACACTTCCAGATACCCGTCACGTGAAGGGCCAGGCCAAAAGCCAGGTAAGCCAGGCCCACGCGGAAGGCGGCCGCCCCACTGACGTCGAGAAAGTCGCGGTCGGGGTTGGAAGACCAATGATGGAGAACGGCCAGATACCCGTCACCGGCAAGCAGGCAATAGATGCCGTAAAGCCCGATGAGCGGGCTCACCACGAAGCCAAGGATCTTGTCTCCGAGACTGAGGCGGTGCAGATGCCAAGCCATGGTCCAAGGACTCACTGGAGCATTGCAAGGGAACCGGGTGCTGGTCCACCCCGATATTCCGCGGTTACCTCCCCGCCAGCCCGGCGCTGACCGGCACGGAAGCCAGCGTATTGCCGCGGAGCGCCCGTTCCAACCCGTTACATTCAAAAAATACGCCTTTGAATCTTCCCGGGATCACTCTGAGGGGGCTACCACAGGGCCGGCCGGGTCTCCAAGACCACCGCTTGTACCCGCTTCGGCGGACATCTGCGCGTCGTCATCCGTTCACCGCATCGCCCCGTCGCTCCGCCTCTTTGCGGAGGGCGTCCAGCGCCGCGCTTACCTGTGTAAACGGCACTTCATGCGACAGGCAACCTCTCGCGGCGGCCAGCGCGGCACAGGCACCTGCCGCCTCACCCATCGCCACCGCGTTGCCCGTCACGCGATAGCTCGCATGTGCGAAGAAGTCGCCACTGATGCATCGGCCCGCCATCATCAGCCCGTCCACCTCCGCCGCGATCAGGGCGCGCAGCGGAATGTCGTACGGCTGCGTCTTCGTGTAACTGTCCGACCCGCCGCGCTGCATGGCGTGTACGTCAATGCTGAACTTGCACTCGCAGATCCCGTCCTCGTGGCGAGCGCCGTTCTGGATGTCGTCAACATTGACGGTGTAGCGGCCGCGGATGCGCCGCCCTTCGCGCACCCCGATCTGCTCCGGAGTGGCGACGAGGCGCATGTTTTCCCAGATGCCTCCGAGACTGCGCAGCGCGTCGATCATGTCGTTCAGCTCCGCCCGGGCGCGCAGCGTGGCGTCGGTGATCTGCTGCGCATCGAGCGCGGAGACGTCGTACTCGTGATTCGCGCCCAGCATCAGGAGGCCCGGGCGGATCTCGATCATCGACGGGCCCTGGTAGGACGGCTCGAATCCGGCGCGGTGCAGCTCCGCGAGAAAGGCTTGGCGCGTCGAGCCGGGCGCGTTGCCGCGGCGCAGGATGCCGCGGTCGCGCAGCGCCTCGGCATCGACGCCGGTGAACAGGCAGAGCATCGTCATCGGCTGGCACGCGCCGGTTTCGGGATGGCCGAGCTCGAATCCGCAGCCGGCCATCGCCGCGAGATCGCCATCGCCGGTGCAGTCGATGAAGGTGTGGGCCGACCACGCCTCGCGGCCGGACTTCGACTCGGTGATCGCCACGCTCATGCGGTTGTTGCGATCGCGCGCCGCGGCGACGAGCCGGGTGTGCAGCCGCACGCGCACGCCCGCTTCGTGACACATCTGTTCGAGCACCAGCTTCATCTGCTCGGGCTCGTAAGCGTTGGAGGTGTTGGGGCTGGCGGCGCCGCGCTGTTCGAGTCGAGCCATCAGCTCGGTCAGCAGGCCCGGCTTGTTGCCGCGGTCGAGAATCCAGCTCAGCAGCCCCGCCGTCCAGACACCCCCGAGGCAGCCGTGCACCTCGATCAACTGCACGTCCGCGCCCTGGCGTGCCGCGGCGAGCGCGGCGGCGATGCCCGCGGGGCCGCCGCCGATTACGAGCACATCCGTGTGACGGACGATGGGGATGTCGCGGGCGGGTTCGTGGTGGGTGGACATGATTGAATTGATGGATGGGGGCGCGTGTTTGAGGCGAAGTGTGATGATCGGTTGCGTGGGCGATCGGCCGCACGCGCTTGAGTATGTTCTAACAGATGCACGCGATGTCGCAATGGTGGGCGACGCAGGGGGTGTCGGCGCGGCTTGGTCAATGGTTGGTATCGGGTGCGGCGGGTTCGGCGTAGAGTGCCAGGCCCTTGCCGAGGCGGCCTTCGGTGAGATGGTGGTCGCTCGCGAGCGGGATGGGCTCGCGCGCGGCGGACGTGGCGGCGTGGGCGGGCTGATAGGTGGTCGGTGTCGCTGTGTCGTCGGCATCGTCGAAGTTGAGCAGCAGGGCGGTATGGCGGTCGGGCTTCAGGTCGCCATGCGCGCCGAGTTCGTCGGTGGAGCGCTCGGTGAAGCTGAGGCGCAGCTCATCGATGACGACGCGACCGTAGTGCAGCCGCAGGTAGGCACGCTCGAACACGCGCCACTGCTCGAACCGTTCCGGCAGGAAGTGGTTCGAGACGAAGCCGCGCCATTCGTTGACGAGTCGGCCGTTGTGATACTGGCGGACGCGGCGATGTTTGCGCGACCAGGTGAAGGCGTAGTGGTGCCACTGGCCGCGCTGGACGTCCTGTCCGAAGTCCGTGTGCAGGTTGCGCACCATGCGCTCGCCGCCGACGGCAAGCTGCGTCGCGAGGCTGAACGACATGCCCGTGCGGGTGCGGTGGGCGGTGTGTTTGCTGAACAGCGCGACACTGAATGCATCGTCGGGGTAGGCGGGATCGGCCCAGTTCAGGCGCACCGGGATGGCGTAGCCGTGAAAGCTCTTTTCGTGCGGGCGCAGCGGGTCGAAGTCCAAGC
>JBMCXL010000346.1:0-3618 GCA_048621015.1 Phycisphaeraceae bacterium | reverse complement strand
GCTCAGGCATGGTTGACAGGAGCAGCGGATTGGTTTCCGTGGATGTGACTGGATTCGTGGCCACAGCCGGCGCGCACCGAATGATCCGCCGGCCGCTGATCGTTGCGGCGGTGATTGGCGGTTTGCTGTCTGGACTCGGCTGCTCGGAGGACCCGTTCGAACAATACACCGTTCCCAAGGGCAGCGAGCGCATCGCCGAGGCACGATCCACCGATGTGCCGCGGCAGCGCGAGCAGACACCGAGCGCGGACGGCGAGCAGAGATCGGACGCGCGCTCGCCCGGTTCGTCCGATGCAAAGGGAACGACGATCGATGAGGAGGCGGCGTGGGTGGTGCCCGAGGGTTGGCGCGTGCTGGAGGCATCGCGTCCGATGCGCGTCGCCACGTTCGTCGTGGATGACCAGGCCGGGCCGGTGGAAGTTGCCGTGACGCGCTTCGCCGGTGATGTGGGCGGTGTGCTGGCCAACGTGAACCGTTGGCGCGGCCAGTTGGACATGGAGCCGATCGGCGAAGCGGACCTGGACGAACTGCTGACGCGCTTTGAGCGTCCTGGCTTCAAGGGATATCTGCTGCATCTGCGCGGTCCGCGCCAGCACATGCTCGCGGCGGGCATCCACGAGCCGGGCGAAGATCGGACGTGGTTCGTGCGGGTGGTCGCGGCCGAAGCGGTGGCGCGGCGCGTGAAGCGCGAGGTCTTTGCTTTCGCGCGGTCGTTCGGCACAGCGAAGGCGTCCCGAGACCGGGCATCGGAACACGAGGAGCGACGTTGAGATGTTCGCACAGATGCTCAAGGGACTCGCTTCGCTGAAGCTGACGGTGGTGCTGCTGTCGCTGGCGATGGCGTTGATTTTCGTGGGCACGCTCGCCCAGGCGCACATGGGCGTCTGGCAGGCGGTGGAGACGTTCTTTCGCAGTCCGGTGGCGTGGATCGAGTTGCGGTTTCTGATCCCCGAGACGGTGGGGCGTGTGCCGGGGCGCGTGCCGTTTCCGGGCGGCCTGCTGATCGGGGCACTTTTGCTGATCAACCTCGTCGCGGCACACGCGGTGCGGTTTCGGCTGAGTGTGCGGCGTATCGGCGTGCTCATGCTGCACGCGGGGCTGATCGTGCTGATCGTTGGCGAGTTCGTCACGGGCTGGCTCGCAGAAGAAGGATTGATGAGCATCGATGTGGGGCAAAGCGTGCGCTACATCGAGGACATTCGCGCGACCGAGCTGGCGGTGATCGATCCGTCCGATGCGGAGGTGGATCGGGTGGTGAGCGTGCCCGGCTCGCTCGTGCGCGAATACGCTTCCAGGGATGCGCCGCTGGCCGATCCGCGGCTGCCTTTCGAGATCGAGGTCGTGCGCTGGCTCGACAACGCCCGGCTGCAACGCGCGCAGACCCGACCCGCAGCGGCGCCTCATGCCGCCGATCAAGGCGTCGGGCGCGAAGCGATCGCCGAGCAACTGCCTCCCGCGCGCGGCGTCGATGCCAACCAGGTCAACGCCCCGGCCGCCTACGTGCGTCTGCACCGCGAGGGCGAAGTCCTCGGCACCTGGCTGCTCTGGGCGCACCTGGTCGAAGCCCAGCGCGTCGAGGTCGAGGGACAGACCTACGGCATCGCGCTGCGCTACAAGCGGACGTACATGCCCTACGAGCTACACCTGCTGGCGTTCAACCACGACAAGTTCGTGGGCACGGAAATTCCCCGAAACTTCGAAAGCCACATCCGCCTGGTCGATACCGAGCGCGGCACCAACCGGGAGGTGCGCATCTGGATGAACAACCCGCTGCGGTATCGCGGGTCGACGTTCTACCAGTCGTCCTACAAGCCGGATGGCAGTGGCACGGTGTTGCAGGTGGTCACCAATCCCGGCGCGGCGCTGCCGTACGTGGCGTGCGTGCTGGTGGCGGGCGGGATGGTGTGGCATTTCGTGTGGGGGATGGTGGATTTTCTGCGCCGGCGCACGAGGGGCGCGGCGCGCAAACGTGATGAGGCGTTGCACGAGCCGGCATCGCGCGGACGCTTGGCGCTGCCCTGGCTGGTGGGTGCGGCCGGGCTGGCGCTTGCATGCTCGGGCTTGTTTCGATCGGCGCCGGGCGAGGCATACGACCTGGACACGTTCGCCCGGCTGCCCGTGACGGCGGGGGGGCGCCTGAAGCCCATGGATTCGGCCGCGCGGCATGCGCTGATGGTGGCCAGCGGACGCCGATCGGTGCGCACGGACGAACAACGCATGGGCGCGACGCCGTTCCTGGTGGGTTTGATGGCGCGGCCGGAGGCAGTGCGCGACTTGCCGGTGGTGCGCGTGGATCATCCGGACGTGCTCTCGCTGCTGGATCGTCGGCCGGAGGAGGGCGGCCGGTTCAGCCTGCGGACGATCGAGCCGCACTGGTCGCGCATCACCGAACATGCTCAGGCTGCGCTCGACCTCGACGCCAAGCAACGCGATCCGTTTCAGCGCCAGGTCGTCAAGCTCTACCACGGCGTGAGCACCCTGCTCGCCCACGCGCGCATGCGCGAGCCGTACGTGATCCCGCCGCTGGGCAGGGACGGCCAGTGGCAGTCGTTTCACGAGGCGTTCCTCGAATCCGGCCTGGCGCAGCCCGAGGGACATCCCGGCCGGCCGCGCGACGCGAGCGAGGTGCACCCCGCCGTGGCGCACTACATCGCCATCATGACCGCCTACACCCAGCAGGACCCCGAAGCGTTCAATCGCCACGTGGCCGAGTACGACGCGCTGCTGCGCGATCAGATGCCCGGCGTGATGCGGCGGATGGACATCGAGGTGAACTTCAATCGCGTGGCGCCGTTTCTCGGCGCGACGGTCGTCTACGCAGTGGCGTTCGTGCTGCTTTGCCTGTCGATGCTGCTGCGCCTGCGCCAGAGCACGCACGACGACGGCCGGGGCGCGCCGGCGATGGCGGACGGGCTGCGCGTCTCGGCGGTGGCGCTGGTGTGCGCCGCCTTGATCGTGCACACCCTGGCGATCCTGCTGCGCATCTACCTGCAAGGTCGGCCGCCGGTGACCAACCTTTATTCGTCCGCGGTGTTCGTCGGGTGGGCGTCGGTGCTGCTGGGGATCGCGCTCGAACGACTCTACCCGATCGGCATGGCGGCGCTGGGCGCGGCGGTCGTGGGGTTCACCACGCTCATCGTGGCGCACAACCTCGGCAGCGACGGCGACACGATGCAGATGATGCAGGCGGTGCTGGACAGCAACTTCTGGCTCGCCACGCACGTCACCACGATCACCCTCGGCTATTCGGCGATGTTTCTGGCCGGCGCGCTGGCGATCGTCTACATCCTCCTCGGGGTGTTCACGCGAATGCTCACCGCCAGCCGCGCTGAAGGGTTGACGCGCATGGTCTACGGGGTCATCTGCTTTGCGCTGCTGCTCAGCTTCGTCGGCACGGTGCTCGGCGGCATCTGGGCCGACCAGTCGTGGGGCCGCTTCTGGGGATGGGACCCGAAGGAGAACGGCGCCGCGCTGATCGTGCTGATCAACGCCGTCATTCTCCACGCACGCTGGGGCGGCATGATCCGACAGCGCGGCATGATGGTGCTGGCGGTCGGCGGCAACATCGTCACCGCCTGGAGCTGGTTCGGCACCAACATGCTGGGCATCGGCCTGCAC
>JBMCXL010000345.1:0-3631 GCA_048621015.1 Phycisphaeraceae bacterium | reverse complement strand
GACAGCCAGAACGGCGGCCCGTACGTCACCGGGCGCAGCGAAGGCGATCGCTTCACCGCCTTCACCCGTGTCTGGCACCGCATCGGCGTCGACGACGACGGCTGGGAGCAGGGCCAGGCCAAGCACGTCGCGTTCTGCTGGGACGGCGAGGAGATGTGGTGGCTCGTTGACGGCGAAGAGACGCGCCGCGCGGAGATGCTTCTGCCGTTCGCCATTCGTCCCACCGAGCAGCTCGAGATCGTTCTGGGCGATGCGTATGACAATCCGTTCGTGATTCGCGATTTCCGCATCTCCTCGATCCCGCGCGAGCCGGACGACGTGGGCTATCACGCGCCCGACGGCCTCGAGCCCGATCCGTGGACGCTGCTGCTCGATCCGCTGCGCGAGCCGTTCAAGATCGACGGCGAACAGCAGACCAGCCCCAAGGTCATGACGCCGTCCGACGAGCAGACCGGCGGCCTGCCGAGCGAGGATTGCCAGTTCATCGAAACCGAAATCGGCACCGGCTTGAACCTGTAACACAACCCCCCTCCCTTGAGGGAGGGGCAGGGGGAGGGTGAGCGCTGGAAGTTCGACAGCGCCTGATCCCGCCACGCGTACTCGCCATCGTGCTCGTACTCGTAATCGGAACACCATGTCGATCACGAGTACGAACGAAGGTTCAAAGTGAGGCGCTACAGGTCTTCAAGCACTCACCCTCTCCCTGCCTCCCCCTCAAGAGGGAGGGGTTGACTTCGTAACACCCGACGTTCTTTCCATCACGCATGCAAACCGGAGAATCTCGACCATGCGCATCCCAGCCCACGCCCTCCTCGCGCTGCTGGCGCTGATCGCGTTCACCGCGCCCGTATTCGCGGCCGACGAAGACCTCAGCGAAACATGGCACCACCAACCCGAAGTCACCGCCCCGCGGCTGCCTGAAGCGCCTACGATCGACGGCCGCGTGACCGAGCGCGAATGGATCGGCGCCGCGCAACTGGCACCGCTCATCCACTGGAGCGACGGTCGCATGGACCCGGAGACCACCGCCGCGTTCATCGGCCACACGGAGGACGCCATCCACATCGCCTGGCGTGTTCATCGCGACTGGGACGGCCCGATGAACATCCGCCACACCGAAGCCGGCCGTCACGACGGGCGCAGCGTCTGGCTCGACGACTGCGTCGAGATCTACTTCGACCTGGAAAACGAAGGCCAGCGCGCCGTCAACCTCGCCGCCAACGCCGCCGGCGGGTTCGGCGACGGCATGGGGCGCTCCGGGACCGGCACCGACTTCGACGCGAGCTGGGACTGGAACTACGCCGCGCGCGAAACCGACTTCGGCTGGGAAGGCGAAGTGAGCATCACCTTTGAAGAGCTCGGCTTCGACGGCCCACCCGCGCCCGATCAGACCTGGGGCTTCAACTTCTGGCGCAACAACAAGACGCCCGAAGGCACCGTCGCCAGCTTCGCCTACAAGCCCGCGTGGGGCGCGCGGCTGCACTTTGCCGACAACGTCCCCGCCTTCCGCGCCAGGCAGGCCGGCCCCATTGGCGACACGTCCATCGGCATGCTCGCCGACCTGATCAACCTCACCGACACCGCGCGCACCGTCGAGGTCGAGCTTGGCATCTACCGCCGCGACGACGAGGCGAGCGAGTTCGACTTCATCGACCAGGTCATGTCCGGCATGGAAGAGTCCGAGCAGGACGTCGCCGCCTTCACCACCGTCGAAAAACAGATCGCGGCACTGCTCGACAGCTTCTACGAAACCATCAAGCAGCGCACCGACCGCATCACCATCGAGCCCGGCCACCGCAAGCCGCTCAATCTCACCGCCACCGACACGCCCGCCGGCGATTACGTCATCGCCTACCGCGCGCGCACCGACGACGATCGCACCATCGCCGCCGGCCTCATCCCCGCGCGGCAGTGGGAGCCCGTCGAGCTGGCCACCGTGCCCTACTTCCTCCACGCCGAGCAACTCGACCTTCGCCTCTCCCTGCACACGCAGCGCTTGCGCGAGCAGGTGCAGCGCGTGCGCATTCGGCTGGAGCAGGATGAGCAGACGCGCGCCGAGCGCACCGTGGCCATCGACGAAGTGCTTGAAGGCATCGGTCTGCCGACGGACGAGATCGCGCCCGGGCCTTATTACGTCGCCGTTGAAGGCCTGTCCGAGGAGGGCGAGGTGGTCACGCAGGTGCGCCAAAGCCGGTATCGTCCCGATCCGCCGTTCTGGGCGGTGCAGGACCACGGCGAGCGCGCATTTGTGCCCGATCCGTGGACGCCGGTCGAAGCGGCAGCGGACCGTACGCGCATCTGGGGGCGCACCTATCAGTTCGATGATGGCTTCCTGCCGGCGCAGATGGTCTCGCAGGACGAATCGTTGTTCGCCGCCGCGCCGCGCCTGAAGCTGCGCGTGGATGGGCAGGACGTGACGGTGAACGGCGCGCTGGAGCTGGTCGAGACGAGCGACGAGCACGCGGATTATCGTTTCACCGGCGCGGCCGGCGAGGTGGCGGTCGAAGCGAAGGTGCGCGTCGAGTTCGACGGGTTCACGACCGTCGATCTCGATCTGGACACCGAGGGCGTGACCGTCGAGCAGTTGTTTGTGGAGTTTCCGCTGGCGCGCGAGCACGCCGAGCTTTACACGCTCAACTCGTTCTACAACGAGCAGCGCGGCTCGAACGTTGAGCCGTACAGCCACGGCATCGATCGCTCCGGGCGCATCGGCGACGGGCTGGCCATCGGCTTCAACCATGCCGTCTGGCTCGGCACGCCCGAGCGCGGCTTTCAGTGGTGCGCCGAGACCGCCGAGCACTGGCACGTCGCCGACCGCGGCCGCGCCATCGAGATCACGCCGGACGATGACAGCGACCAGGTGATGCTGCGCCTGCGCGTGATCGATCAACCCACCGAAGCGGATCAACTGTCGTATCGCTGGGGCCTGTCCGCTTCGCCGGCGCGGCCGGGCCCGCGCACGAGCGGCGAGAATCTGTATTACCTCCAGATGAATTATCCGCGCGGCTGGGAAACGCAGGACGACGGCGGCCGGTTGCAGACGATGATCGATGCCGCGCATCGGCTCAATACCAACTGGCTCGCCATCTTCAGCCAGTGGAACCGCGACTTCGCCTTCGGCCAGCCGATCCGTGAAGGCGAGGGCGTGGATGTGCGCCGTCGACTGGTCGAGCGCATTCACGAGGCCGACCTCAAGACCGCGTGGTACAGCGGGTGGAACGGCATGCATCCGAACATGGAGATGTACCCCTTCTATGGTGAAGCGATGCGGCGCGTGCCCACGCGCTTTTCCGTCGGCGGCTACAAGGAATGCTGCTACGGCGGCTACGACGATTACCTGGCCAACGGCGCCGTCTGGATGATCGAGAACCTCGGCGTCGATGGCATCTATCTCGACAGCACGCCCGGCACCGAGCCCTGCTTCAACGCCTACCACGGCTGCGGCTTCGTCGATCCCGAGACCGGCCACCGCATCGTCACCCGCGACATCTGGTCGCGCCGCGAACTGTTCAAGCGCCTTTACAAGATCTTCCACGGCGAAGTCGTCGACCACGGCATCATCTACGGCCACAACGGTCGGCCGCCGCTGATGGCGATCACGCCTTTCGTCGACATCAACCACACCGGCGAA
>JBMCXL010000344.1:0-3642 GCA_048621015.1 Phycisphaeraceae bacterium | reverse complement strand
CGATGACGAGTGGCGGGATCAGGCATTGTCGAACTTCAAGCTTTCACCCTCCCCCTGCCCCTCCCTCAAGGGAGGGGGGTTGAAGGGCGCACTGCGATGTTCACGGCAGCAGCGGCGCAATGTCCGGGTCGTCCATGTTCTCGCGCGTGATCACGGCTGCGCCGGTGTCGATGGTCGCCGGCACGGTTTCGCCGCGCAGGTGCTCCACGAGCGTCTTGACGGCGGTGTAGCCCATGCGCGTGGGGTTCTGCGCGACCAGCGCATCGATCTCGCCTTCCTTCAGCGCCTCGATCAGCGGCGGCGAAGCATCGAAGCCGACGAACACCGTTTCTTTCGCGATTCCCTCCTGGCGCAGCGCCTGGAGCATGCCGTAGGTGGACGATTCGTTGGGCGTGAAGATGGCATCGGCTTCGCGAAGTCGGTCGAGCATGTTCAGCGCTTTCTGCTGCGCGGTGCCGGCGGTGGCGCCGGCGTACTGGTTGTCGCTGATGACGGTGATGCCCTCGTGCTGCTCCATCACCTCCATGAAGCCGGCTTCGCGATCGACGGTGCTCGCCGAGCCGACCATGTAGCGCAGCAGCACGACATCGCCTTCCCCGCCGATCAACTCCGCCAGCTTTTCGCCGGCGAGTCGACCGCCTTCGCGGTTGTCGGTCGCGACGAAGCTGACGTAATCCTCGCCCGCGCTGCCGTCGAGCGACGAGTCGAAGATGACCACGGGAATGTCGGACCGATTCGCCTGGTCCACCGGGCCGCGCAGCGCCTTGCTGTCCAGCGGCGCCAGCGCGATGCCATCCACGCCCTGGGAGATGAACTGCTGCATGACGTCGATCTGGCCGGCGCGATCGCTCTCCTTGAGCGGGCCTTTCCAATGGATGTTGACGTTCAGTTCCTGCGCCGCCTGCTCGGCGCCCGCTTCGACGCTCTGCCAGAAGAGGTGCGTCGTGCCCTTGGGAATCACCGCGAGCGTCAGCGCCTCGCTGTCGCCACCGGTGGTCGACGTCGTCGCCGCGCCCCCACCGCTTTCACCGCAACCGGCCAGCGGCGTCAACAGCGCCAATAGCGCCGCGAGACAGGCGAAGCGCAAGACGAGCGCGAGGGAACGAGCAATGGATGGAGTCGGGGTCCGTGCGTGCCGCATGTGATGCCTCCCACTGTGAGTTCAAGGATGGGAAGGCCAGTGTACTGCGATGGAGCCGAGGGACAAGGCAGTTGTCGGATTATTTGCCTTCCTGCGGTGGGCGGATTGTAAGGTGGGCGGATTGCAAAAGGCCGGCAAGACCATACCTTGGAGCGAACACCACCCCCACGAAGCGCCACGCCCGCACCCGCACCCGCCCGCAAGAAAGGCAGCGAGCCGAATCATGTCCCAGCGACCCAACATCATCTACATCCTCGCTGACGACCAGGGCCACGGTGACGCCACCTGCTACAACCCCAACTGCAAGGCGCCGACGCCGCGCATCGACCAGCTCGCGCGCGAAGGCTGCCGCTTCACCGATGCACACACCAGCTCCGCCGTCTGCACGCCGACGCGCTACAGCGTGCTCACCGGTCGATACAACTGGCGAAGCTGGATGAAGCGCGGCGTGCTCGCCGGCCACAGCCCGATGCTGCTCGAACCCGACCACCCCACCGTCGCCGCGTTCCTGCAACAGCACGGCTACCGCACCGCGTGCATCGGCAAATGGCACCTCGGCCTCGGCTGGCAGACGACCGACGGCGAACCCTTCCCCCGCGAGCACATCACCAGCTTCCCGCTCGAACCGCTCGAGCGCATCGACTTCCGCAAGCCCGTCACCGAAGGGCCCAACGACTTCGGCTTCGACGAGTCGCTGATCATCCCCAGTTCGCTCGACATTCCGCCGTACGTCTATCTCGAAAACGGCTCGCCCACCGGCGTGCCCAGCGAACAGAACATGCTCGGCGTCGATACGCCTTATCTCATGCGCCAAGGACCGGCCGTGCCCGGCATGAAGGCCGAGGACGTGCTGCCCACGTTCAAAGACCGCGTCGTGCAATTCATCGACGATCACGCGCAAAGCGACAACGATCAACCGTTCTTCATCTACTTCCCGCTGACCGCGCCGCACACGCCGATCGTGCCCATCGCCGAGTACCGCGGCACGACGCCGATCGGTCTCTACGGCGACTTCATCACGCAAATCGACGCCGTGGTCGGCGAAGTGCTCGATGCGCTGCAGCGCAACGACCTCGCCGACGACACGCTGGTGATCTACACCTCCGACAACGGCGCATCACCCGCGGTGCGTCTGGACGAGCTCGCCGCGCAGGGCCACGAAGCGAACTGGCCGTGGCGCGGCACCAAGGCGGACCTTTACGAAGGCGGTCATCGCGTGCCGTTCGTCGCCCGCTGGCCGAACGGCATCCCCGCCGGGCAGGTGTGCGAGCAGACCATCTGCACGACCGACCTGTTCGCCACCGTCGCCGGCATCCTCAACCAGCCGCTACCCGAAAGCGCCGGCGAGGACAGCGCCGACCTCTCGCCCGTCTGGCGCGGTGAGCACGACGCGGACGGAGACGCGCCGCCGCTGCGCGAGGCGATCGTGCACCACTCCGTTTCGGGCCATTTCGCGATCCGCCGCGGCAAGTGGAAGCTGCTCGAAGCGCGCGGCTCCGGCGGATGGAGCTTTCCCAAGGAACACGTTGCCGCCGAGGCGAACCTGCCCGAGCACCAGCTCTACGACCTGGAGCAGGACCCGCGCGAACAGGCGAACCTCATCCACCGCCACCCCGACGTGGCCGAGGAGCTGCGCGCCCTGCTCGATCGCTATCGCAACGAAGCGCGCAGCGTGCCGGCCGGCGCCGCCTCGTAAACCCTCACCGCCGAGGCGCGCAGCCGTCACCCGCCGTAAATATCGCTGCCGGTCCTGGCGGTCACCCCGCCCTGTCCCCCGCCGCGCGTTGCGCCGCGCAGTTCTTCGAGTTTGCCCGCGGCGGCGGTGCGCAGGAACGCGATGTCCGCGCCGCCAACCATGAGCTGGAACCCCATCTCCATCGCGAGCTGCGCCGTCGCGGCATCGGCGGCCACACAACAGGCGAACTTGCCCGCGGCCTTCGCGGCCGACGCGGTGCGCCGCATCGCCTCGGAGAGTCGCTGGTTCTCCGTGGGCACCGTGTCGATCGGCAGGCCCAGACTCAACTTCATGTCGTCCGGACCGAAGAACAGCAAGTCGATGCCGTCGGTGGCGATGATCGCCTCCGCATTCTGCGCCGCCTGCTCGGTCTCGATCTGCGCGACGATGGCGAGCTCCTGCTGGCGATAGTAGTCGCGGCCGTAAAGATCGATCACGCGCCGGCCGCCGTAGGAGCGCTGCCCCTGCGGCGCGAAGCGCAGCGCCGTGACGATCTGCTGCGCCTGCGCGGGCGTGTTGACCATCGGAATCATCAGCGCCGAGGGCGCCAGGTCCGCGAACTGGCCGAGCATGCCCGGCTCCTGCCCCGGTGTGCGCAGCATCGTGTCGACGTCGGCCACGTGCGCGGCGCGCAGCGCGTGCGCCGCCGCCTGGTAGTCGATCTGGCCGTGCTGGCCGTCGATCCAGACGAAGTCCCACCCCGCGCACATGCCCTCGATGATGCCCGCGGCCGGGTACGTGTTGCACAGGCCCAGCAGCACGCGCC
>JBMCXL010000343.1:0-3657 GCA_048621015.1 Phycisphaeraceae bacterium | reverse complement strand
ATGTGGAACACTTCCTTCAGCTCCCGCCCAATCGGCGAGTTGTCCGGATGCGACGGCATGATCTCGCGCATGTGCGCCCACCATTTCCTGCAGATCTCCGTCTGCGCGATCTGCGCCCAGCGCTGCTCGTCCTCGACCTCGACGTACGCGAAAAGCTGGTGCGTCTCGGGGTGCAGGAAGATGGAGTAGTTGCGCACGCCGTGGTCCTTGAGCGTCTGCTCCAGCTCGGCCCAGATCGGGTTGTGGCGGCGCTCGTACTCCGCTTCATGGCCCGGGTGAACGGACATGACCATCGCTTTGCGAATCATCAGGATTTCTCCACGGTTTGCAGGTATCCCAGTCGTTCCAGGTGCGGCTGGAGGAATTCGATCTCGCGGTGATCGTCGTGCGTCTTCCATCGGCCCACGGCCTCGGGCTTGACGGGAATCGTCGCCAGGTCGAGGCCGAGGAACTTCGACAGTCGCTTGAGCGTCTGCTTCTGCTCGAGCACGAAGTCCTCGAAACGCACCTCGATCACCTGCTTCGGCCGCGGTGTCGACTGCATGAGCTGCGCCTGGTAGAGCCAGCTTATCGCGCGGCGCTCGAGCGTGTCGTCGCTCGCCGGCCCGGGCACGTCGAAGCGGGTCAGGTCGTCGGTGACGTGCTGGCCGAGGATGCAGTCGCGCGGGTCGCGCACCCAGTGGATGTAGCGGATGTCGGGGAACAGGCGCACGATCCACGGGTAGCAGAGCGTGGTCTCGGGAATCTTCCAGCCGCGCCATTCGGCGTCCGACTCGATCACGCTGCTGAGATACGAGGCGATGAGGCGCTCGAACGCCGGGTCGATCTTCATCGTGTGCAGCTTCGAGAAGTCCCAGCGCAGGTCGCCGAGGTATTTCACGTGCCTGGAGATCACGCGGCAGGCCTCGTACATGTCCTCGGGCGGCAGCAGGTCGCCGGACTTGTTGAGCGGCTCGCCCATGAACACGCCGGACTCGCTGAGCGTGTGCGAGATCGCGCGCGTGCCGGAGTGGCCGCGGCCGATGATGGTGATGACCTTTTCGGGGTTGTTGAACGCCTTGGACAGGTCAGCAACCGGTGATTTGCCACCCTTGGACTTGCCGCCCTTGCTTTCGGCCTGAATCTTGCGCGCGGCGGCGGGGTCGCCGATGTGCAGCGTGTTGTAGGCGTCCTCGCTCGTGGCGAACGGCGCGCCCTTGTTCCACTCGCCCTGCGTGTGCATCGGGTTGGTGATGCCCTGTTCCTTCTCGCGCTTCTCGATGAAGCGCTGCATCCGCGCGCGGAGCGTTTCGACGATGTCGGGATGCTCGTCGGCGACGTTGTGCTTTTCCAGCGGGTCTTCGGCAAGGTTGTAAAGCTCGATCGTCGGCATGAAGTGGAAGTCCGGCTCCAGCGCCTCGATCAGCTTCCATTGCGGCGTGCGCCAGCCGTGCTTGCGCATCCACGTGCACTCGGTGATGTAGAACTCGCTTTCGTAGCTGGCGACCTCACCGTGCACCAGCGGCGTGAGCGAGCGGCCGTCGAAGGTGTCGCGCGTCTCGATGTTCGCCAGCTCCAGCAGCGTGGGCACGAGGTCCTTGTGATGGTTGTAGCCGGTCACACGCTTGTCGCGCGGCAGCTTGTCCGACAGGTTTCCGGGGGCACGCACGATCAATGGCACGTGCAGGTTCGGGTCGTACATGCCGTGATGGTCGAACCAGCATTCGTGCTCCTGGAGGATCTCGCCGTGGTCGCCGTTGAGCACGACAATGGTGTTGTCAAGGATGCCCAGTTCCTCCAGCTTGCGGAAGATCACGCCGATGCACGTGTCCATGTACGCCAGCGCGCCGTCGTACTGCGCATCGACCCAGTCGATGTCGCGCAGGCCGGGGATCATCCACGTCTTGAAGTAGTCAGCGAACGGCTTGAAATCGAACATCGGTTTCGCCGTGTTCGGCAAGGACTTGTCCGTCGGATCGCCGGCGTAGAACATCCTGTCGTAAGGTGACGGCGGCATGTAGGGCGAGTGCGGGTCCATGTGGCGCAGCATCATGAACCACGGCTGATTGCCGCCGCTGAGGCGCTCCAGCTCGGGGAGCGTGACGTCGTTGAGGTTTTCCGCCTTGCGCAGCGGCCGGTCGGTCCACTTGCCCCAACTGGTGTATTCGATGTAGTTGTCGAAGCCGCGCGAGGACGGGTTGCCGCCGAAGCCGACGCACGTGCTGGTGTAGCCGGCGTCGCGCACGATCTCGGCGAGCGTGCGCACCTTGTCGGTGAGGCCGCCCTTGTGGCGCAGCGCGACGACCTCGGTGCCGAAGCAATCGCGGCCGGTGAGCAGCGAGGCATAGGCGGGCGTGGTCGGCACGTGCGGCGAGTAGGTCTGCTCGAACAGCGTCGCGCTGCGTGCGAAGCGGTCGATGTGCGGCGTGGTGAGCTTGTCGTAGCCGTAGCAGCTCATGTGGTCGGCGCGCAGCGAGTCGACGGCGATAAGCAGGATGTTGGGGCGCTTGCCGCGTCGAGCCGTGCCGCGTGCAGCGGTCGTTGACGGATTCGACTTGCGGGTCGTCTTGCGCTTGGAGGTTTTCCTGGCCATGGTATGTCTCTTTCGTCTGGCTGGGGGTGCGTTCGAGTCAACCGAATGTGATGCGCCGGCCGGTGCGGGCGCTGTCGTAGGCGGCGAGAGTCATGTGGAGGCTGGCGCGGCCTTCGCAGACATCGGCGACGGGCGCGCGCCGGCCGTTCAGGAACGACGCCAACGGCTCGGCGAGCGCGGCGATGCGTTCGCTGTGGCTGGCGGGGCTGGGCACGTCGCTGATGTGCCACTGCTCGTCATCGGTCGTGTACCACTTCAGGCCCACGGCGTCGTCGGCGCGCGGCGCGTTGCAGCTCGGCGCGTCGCCGAAGTTCTGCACGATTGTGCCGCGCTCGCCGACGATCTCGGTCGTGTTCTCGCCGGCGGGGCAGGTGAACGAGCAGCTCACCTCGGCCATTGTGCCGTCGGCGTAACGGTAGATCGCAATGCCATTGTCGTCGGGCACGCTCGGATTGTGCAGCGTGTCGATCTCGGCCATCACGCTCGCGGGCTTGCCCAGGAGCCAGAGCAGGAAGTCGATCGGGTGCGCGGCGTCGTCCGCCCACATGCCGCGGTTCAGCTCGGGCTGTACGTGCCAGGAGCGCGTGAACGGCTCGTCCCATAAATGCGTGCTCAGGCCGTGACGCCGACGCACCATGAACACGCGGCCGATCGAGCCGTCCTCGATCAACCGCTTCATCTTCAGGTTCTGCGCATCGACGCGCATCTGCCATGCCATCGTGAACGGCACGCCGGCGCGCTCGACCGCGGCGACCATGCGATCGGCCTGCTCCAGCGTCAGGGCGAGCGGCTTCTGCATGACGATCGCTTTGCCCGCTGCGGCGGCTTGCTCGACAAGATCGGCGTGATGCGCGGTTTCCGCCGCGACCACCACCGCATCGATGTCATCCCGGCGCAGCAGCGCGGACGCATCGTCCGCCGCCTCGATCTGGTGCGCTTCGACCGCTTGCGCAAGCCGATCGGCGTCGTGATCCCAGCCGGCCACCACGCGCGCCTCCATCGACGGCATCTGTCGCCACTGCTTGCAGTAGGCGTTCACGTGGCCGTGCGCGAAGCCGAGGATGCCGATGCGGGCGGTCATGGAG
>JBMCXL010000342.1:0-3703 GCA_048621015.1 Phycisphaeraceae bacterium | reverse complement strand
GCTTGGTGTCGTGTTCGACCGGATCTCGGGAATTGATAGGGAGCGCAACGCTCAGGCGTCCATCGCCAATCGCGGACGGGTGGCTGGGGTTTGCCCCCTTGTGCTACCATTCCGCGTCATGGAGATCGACCAGCTCAATCACGTGGCGCTGCACGTACACGACCTGGAGCGCAGCGTCCGTTTCTATCGTGACGTGCTGCGTCTGCCGGAGATCCATCGGCCGGCGTTCAACTTTCCCGGCGCGTGGTTCCGGATCGGCAGCGGATCGGGCGCCGATCGGCAGGAGCTGCACCTGATCGGCCGCGAGCAGCCGAAGGAGGGCGGCGCGTACAGCGTGCCGCGCGAGCGGCATTTCGCGATGAAGGTGGTGGACATGCAGGCGGCGGCCGCGCACCTGCGCGAGCAGGGGGTGGAGTTCACGGGCCCGAACCCGCGGCCGGATGGGGCGCAGCAGATTTTCCTGCGCGATCCGGATGGGCATGTTGTCGAGCTGTGTGCGCTGGCGGGGTGAGCGCGACGAAGTCGCGTCGCTTCGTAAGCGGGTCGTGGGCGGTGATATACTTCCGGCCATGGCGAACGAGTCCGTGGTGCCGCTGGCGGGGGAGGCTGGTGATCCGGTGCCGGTGCCCCGGCGGCGGTTGGCGCTGCGCGCCGGGCCGATCGGGCTGGTGCTGCTGGTGGTGATCGCGGGGCCGTGCTTCGTGACGCTGCCGTGGGCGGTGCATCGCTACAACGAGCAGCGGCTCCTGGGGGAGCAGGACCTGACGCGTCAGCCGCCGAGTTGGTCGGAGCCGATGGGCACGGACGGGTTCGGCCGGTCGCTGCTGTGGCGGTGTTTGATGGGCGGGGCGATCAGCCTGGGCGTGGGCATCGCGGCGGCGGGGATCGCGGTGACGATCGGCGTGACGTGGGGGGCGCTGGCGGGATACATCGGCGGGCGGGTTGATGCGCTGATGATGCGCATCGTGGATGTGCTGTATGGGCTGCCGTACATCCTGATGGTGGTGCTGCTGGACCTGGCGCTGTCGCCGGTGTTCGACTGGTTGTTGCGGGGGGTGTTCGGCCTGTGGATGGAGCCGGGGCGGGCGTCGAGCGTGGGGCGGAGCACGGCGGACGTGGTGACGCTGCTGGTGGCGATCGGGGCGGTGAGCTGGCTGACGATGGCGCGGGTGATCCGGGGGCAGGTGCTGAGTCTGCGCGAGCAGCCGTTCATCGAGGCGGCCCGGGCGTGCGGCGTGGGGCCGGGGCGGATCCTGCGGGTGCACTTATTGCCGAACCTCGTGGGGCCGATGGTCGTCTATACTACTCTGACCGTGCCCCAGGCGATTCTGCAGGAGTCGTTCCTGAGCTTTCTGGGCATCGGCGTGCAGGCGCCGCTGCCGAGCTGGGGCAACCTGGCGGCCGAGGGCGTCGAGCAGCTCTCGGGGCTCGGCCTGGCGGGCCCGGCGGCGGAGCGCTGGGCGCTGCTGCGCGAGCCGATCGAACTGCTGCAGCGGTTCGGCGCGAGCGTGCAGGCCATCGAGTGGTGGCTGGTGCTGTTTCCCTGCCTGCTGCTCGGCCTGACGCTGATGGCGCTGAACTTCCTCGGCGACGACCTGCGGGCACGGTTCGATCCCAAGAGCGGTTAGCGATCCCCCCGGGAATGCATCGCTTCGCTCCCCTCAGCCGCTGACAGCCAAAGGCTACTTTATGGAAAATCGCTTCGGATTCAGGGATCTTGTCTACACGCTTCTGCTGGTGGTGTTCATCATCAGCGTGTGGCTGGCGATGAAGCAGATGGACCGGCACGGCGAGCTGCTGCGCCAGATCACGCGCGAGCAACAGGAACAGACCGGCGACATGGCTCGCATGCTCAGCCGCATCGAGGAAGGCGTGCAGGTTTCCGGTAACCCGACCACCTCACCCGACGACACGGCCAACACCAGTGAGCAGGCGAACGGTGAGGGATGGGACGGCCGGGGAGCGGACCCGTTCACCCGCATCCGCGCGGCGCGCGAACAGGCGGACTTCGCCGAGGGTGATTTCCTGGTCACACCGTTCTCGGTCATGCCGGAGCGCTTGACGCCGATCGTGTCGTCGGACGCTTATGCCACGCAGATTCAGAACTTCGTGCTCGAAAGCCTGGCGCAGCGCGATCCGGAGACGCTGGAGTGGTCGCCGCTCGTGGCGCGGGCGTGGAAGATCGAGCAGAACCTGGACGAGTGGCGCGCGTATGTCGATCAGCGTTTGGAAGAGCCGTTGACGGAGGAGGAGATTCGCGCCGAGCCCGGTTTCCCGCAGGAAGGCGAATCGGAAGAGGCGCTGGCGGAGCAGCGCGAGGCCTACATCGCGCAGCGCATGGAGGAAGGCCGGCGCGTGGCGGACGTGGTGCGCGAGGAAGACGTGCCCGCGGCGGCGACGATCACGTTTCAGCTTCGGCGTGGCGTCAAGTTCGCCGATGGCGAGCCGTTGACGGCGCAGGACGTGAAGTTCAGCTTCGACTGGATCATGAACCCGCAGATCGAGGCGCCGCGGTTGCGTTCGTATTACCAGAAGATCAAGCAGGTGGAGGTCAACGGCGATTATGAAGTGTCGTTCGTGTTCCGCGAGCCGTACTTTGAGGCGTTCGAGCTGGCGGGGAGCATGCCGATTCTGCCGGAGCATTTCTACAGCGAGATCAGCCCCGGCGAATTCAACACGCATCCCGGCCTGCTGATGGGCTCGGGGCCGTATCGGCTGGAGAATCCGGAGACCTGGCGGCCGCAGCCGGGCGAGCCGATCCAACTGGTGCGCAATCACCGCTACTGGGGCGAGCAGCCGGCCTTCGAGCGCCTGGTCTGGCGCGTGATCGAGAACGACGCGGCGCGGCTGACGACGTTCCGCAACGGCGATCTGGATTCGTTCTTCGCCCAGCCGGAGCAGTACGAGCGGCTCAAGAACGACGAGAAGCTGATGGAGCGCGTGCAGTCGTATGCGTACCGCAGTCCGACGGCCGGCTATCTGTACGTGGGCTGGAACCAGAAGAAGAACGGCGAGGACACCGTCTTCGCCGACAAGCGTGTGCGGCAGGCGATGACGATGCTGACCGATCGCGAGCGCATCGCCGAGCGCATCATGCTCGGATATGCGCATCTGGTGTCGGGGCCGTTCAGTCCGTTGACGGAGCAGTACAACCAGGACGTGGAGCCCTGGCCGTACGACGTGTCGCGCGCCAAATCGCTGCTGGCCGACGCGGGGTTGGAGGATCGCGACGGCGACGGCGTGCTGGAGACGGCGGATGGCGAGCCGTTCGAGTTCGCGCTGTATTACCCGGCCGACAGTGATGTGCTCGAGCGCGTGGTGCTGTTTCTCAAGGACAGTTATGCGCGGGCTGGCGTCGTGCTCCAGCCGCGCCCGGTGGAATGGTCGATCCTGATCGAGCAGCTCAAGAGCAAGCGGCAGTTCGACGCGGTCTGCCTGGCGTGGACCGGGAGCATCGAAGGCGATCCTTACCAGATCTTCCACTCCGACCAGATTCCGCCGCCGGGTGACAACTCGATCAGCTACGCGAACCCGGAGCTGGACAGCTTGATCGCGCAGGCGCGCGAGACGGTGGTTGAGGAAGAACGCATGCCCCTCTGGCATGAGGTGCACGAGATCCTGCACGAGGACCAGCCTTACACGTTCCTGTTCACGCGCGAGTCGCTGGCGTTCTTCGACGATCGCATCCGCAACATTCAGCGCG
>JBMCXL010000341.1:0-3716 GCA_048621015.1 Phycisphaeraceae bacterium | reverse complement strand
GGCCTGGGCGCGACAGGTCGCCGGCGGCTCGCCGACGCGTGCGGTGATGCCCGGCTGAAATGCCATGCCGCCGAGGGTCGCCATGGGGGATGATCGTATCACGGGGGCGTGAAAGGGGCCAAGGGGCCGAGGGGCCGAGGGGCCAAGTGAAAAGATCGACGGCGGCGGAGCCGCCTGCTCTGAATCCCTTGGCCCCTCGGCCCCTGGACCCCTCGGCCCCTCCTAACTACCCAGCCACCCGAAAATTTGGGTTTCAAAGCGGCCCACCATCTCTATCGCGGGGGCGCTTCACCGGCCGGGGGGATCGGGGATATAATGGACAATTCGATCCACAATGTGAGGGAGCGCACAAAGCATGCTCTGGCAGCCGCCACTACCTGAGAAGTACAGCAAGCTGAGCGAGGCGGAACTCGTCGAGGCGATCCGCGCGCGCCGCGCGACGCTGGGCGATGACCTGGTCATCCTCGGCCACCATTACCAGCAGGACGAGGTCATCCAGTTCGCCGACTTCACCGGCGACAGCTTCAAGCTCAGCCAGCTCGCCGCCGAGCGCGTGAAGGAAGCCGGCGCCAAGTACGTCATCTTCTGTGGCGTGCACTTCATGGCCGAGAGCGCCGACATCCTGACACCGGAAGATGTGACCGTGATCCTGCCCGACCTCGGCGCCGGCTGCTCGATGGCGGACATGGCCGGCTACGAGCAGACGGTCGAGGCGTGGGCGCAGATTCACGAGGCGCTGGGTGTGGAGAGGGATCAAGCGACCAAGGGACCAAGCGAACAAGGGAAGACCGCCGCGGGCGCATCCGCCTCGGTCCCTCGTTCCCTCGGTGGCTCGGTCCCTTCCTACCGCGTCATTCCGATCACCTACATGAACAGCTCCGCCGCGATCAAGGCGTTCGTCGGCGAGCACGGCGGGGCGGTGTGCACCAGTTCCAACTGCGAGCAGGTCTTTGAATGGGCGCTCGCCGGCGGGACGCAGCCGCTGAAGGAAGGCGAGCAGGTCAAGATCCTGTTCCTGCCCGATCAGCACCTCGGCCGCAACACCGCCGCGGCGATGGGCTACGACATCCATCGCGACATGATCCTCTGGGATCCCAAGCACCCCGACGGGTTCGGTGGCCACGAGGACGAGGACATTGAGCGCGCCACGTTCATGTTGTGGAAGGGCCACTGCTCGGTGCACAAGCTGTTTCGGCCGGAGCATGTCGATCAGATCCGCGCCAAGTGGCCGGACGTCACGGTGATCGTGCATCCCGAGTGCGCGCATGAAGTGGTGCAGAAGGCGGACATGACCGGGTCAACGGAAAAGATTCGCACCGCCATCGAAAGCGCCGAGCCGGGCACGAAGTGGGCGATCGGCACCGAGGTGCACATGGTCAACCGCCTGGCGAACGAGGCGGCGAAGCGTGGCGTGACCGCGCGCATTCTTTCCGATTGCCAGTGCCTGTGCACGACGATGTTCCGCATCGACATGCAGCACCTGCTCTGGGCGATGGACAACCTGGCCGAGGGCAAGGTGGTGAATCAGATCAAGGTGCATCCCGAGGTGCAGCGCTGGTCGCTGGTCGCGCTCGATCGCATGCTGCACATCACCGGCAAAGCCGGCAGCGCCGCGCCCGCGTCACAGGTCGGCAGCACCGCCTGACAAAGCCGAGGGATCGCCATCCCCCGGCTTTCGCCGCGCGCTTGTGATTTACAGGTTCGCCAGCGCTTCCTTCTCGTCATCGTAGATGCCGACGACCGCATCCAGCCGCGTCACGCGGAACAGGAACGCCACGTTCTCGCGGCAGTTGACCAGCGCCACGCGCCCGCAGACGTGCTCCAGGTCCTGGAGCATCGACACGAGCGGGCCGAGGCACGCCGAAGCGAGAAACTCCACGTCCGCCATGTCCAGCAGCACGTCGCGCGCATTGTGATAACGCATGCGCTCGAGGCATTCGTTGACCAGCTCCTGCATGTGCAGGTGCGAGATCTCCGCCTCGTGAATGCGCACGGTGATCACGGAACCCGACTGCTCGAGCTCAATTTCCTGTGGCAGCATGGCTCGTGTGTCCCTGCGGGTCGGCGGGGCGGGTGGACGCCGGCGGTACGGACCGGCTCATTCACCGCGGACTGACGACCTTCCCTTCCATCGGCGCTTTCGGTTCACCACCTTGCCGCGGCATCGCCGGGCGTGTGAATCTTTAACGTGAGCCGGTTCGCCGGACCCGCGCAATCGCTACAACCGGCGCGCGGTTGACCGCGACCCCCCATGCGGGGCCTACAATGACCCGTTGCGACGTGGAAGATTCTCGGACCTGCAACCGCTGTCCAGGAGCCCGCGTGATGCCGACCTACGACTACCGTTGCAAGAAGTGCGGCCACCGGTTCGAGCAGATGATGACCCTCAGCCAGCACGAGCACCGCAAGCAGAAGCCGGCGTGTCCCAAGTGCAAGAGCCACGCCGTCGAGCAGGTGCCCGCCGCGTTCCAGGCGGTGACCAGCAGCAAGAGCTGACGGCCGGGGGGCGGCGAGGGGTCTCGCGAAGCACGCGACGGCCGCGAAGTGGAACGACGTGAACAGGCGCGTTCGCGCGCGGATGGCTCCCGCGCAGCGCCTCGATCCGTCTTCCACCGTTCTTTCTCTTTGCGCGCTTCGCCTGCTTCGCGAGAAGCGCATTCGCCCACATCCTCACGCCGAGTCGAGGAAGCGCAGCGGATGCACCTCGCCCTCGGTGATGCCCTCATCGGCCGCGACGCGCACGCGCGTGCCCAGCTCGTGCCGGCCCCACTTCATCACCGCAAAGGCGATGGCGCGCCGCCCCAGCATCGGCGAAAGCGTTGAACTGGTCACGCCACCGATCACCGCCGCGCCCGCCAAACGCCTCTGCTGAGCGGAGCGAAAGGCGGGGTCACTTTCACCCTCATCATCCTCCCCCGCCTCATACACCTGCGCCCCCGCGACCGGCAGCGCTTCGCCGCTCAGCTTCAACCCCACGAGCACGCGCTTCGGATGGCCCCGGTCGCGCATGCGCGCCACGATCTCCTGGCCGATGTAGCAGCCCTTGTTGAAGTTCACCGCCTCCTCGATCACGCCCGTCTCGGCCGGTAGCGAGTCGTGGCCGAAGTCCACGTGAAACACCGGCGTGCCCGCCTCGATGCGCGCGGTGTTGTACGCCAGCCATCCGACCGGTCGGCCGCGCAGCGTGGAACGCCGGCGCTGGGCCGCCTCCGCATCCGGTTCGGCATCATCGCCCGGCTCAAAGCCCGCCGCGTCCAGCAGGGTCTGATACTGCGCGTCGGCCGTATCGGTCGGCACCAGCAGGTGCAGCCCCAGCGCGCCCGCATCGTCCCGCCGATACACGCTCACCGGCGCGCCGTTCACCGGCACGACGTGATGGGTCCCCGCCGTCTCCGCCACCCGGTCGGCACGCGCCGGCTCGTCCGCCACCGCGCGCAGCAGCGCCAGCGCCGCCGGGCCATGCAGCACCAGCTTCGTGCGCTGGGCGCTGAAGTCCTCCAGCGCCACGTCCTCGGCGAACAGCCGCTGCTCGAGCAACTCCTGCAGCGCCGGCAGGTCCAGCACGTCGGTCTCCAGCCAGGTGTCGGCGTCGCCGTGGTGGACCATCAGGTCGGCGACAATGCGGCCCTTGTCGTTGAGCTGGAACCCGCGCCGCGTCGTGTCGCCGGCCAGGCGCTGCAGGTCGCAGGTGAGCATGCGGTGGAGGAACTCCGCCC
>JBMCXL010000340.1:0-3719 GCA_048621015.1 Phycisphaeraceae bacterium | reverse complement strand
ATCTGCGTTCTACATTGCGTCCCACATCACCAACCCCAATCGGCAATTGGCAATGAATCCCCCCCTCACTCCACCGTCACACTCTTCGCCAGATTCCGCGGCTTGTCCACGTCATGCCCGCGCAGCACCGCCGCGTGATACGCAAGCAACTGCAACGGTATCACCGTCAACAACGGCTGCAATGGCTCCGGCACGTCCGGCACGTAATACACCGACTCCGCGTAACGCGCGATCTGCTCATCCCCCTCCGTCGCCACCACAATGATTCGCCCGCCGCGCGCTTTCACCTCCTCGATGTTGGAGATCACCTTGTCATACTGCGAGCCCTGCGTCGCCAGAAACACCACCGGCATCCCCTCGTCAATCAGCGCAATCGGTCCGTGCTTCATCTCCGCGGCCGGCATGCCTTCCGCATGGATGTAGCTGATCTCCTTCAGCTTCAGCGCGCCCTCCATCGCCACCGGATAGTTGTACCCGCGCCCGAGAAACAGCCAGTTGTCGCGCTCGATGAACGACTCCAGGCTCTTGCGAATGTCATCCGACTGCTGCACCAGCCGATCCACGTGATCGGGCAGGCGCTGAAGCTCGCGGATGTAGCGCTGCATCGTCTCCGCCGCCAGCCGCTTGCGCCGACCGACGTAAAGCGCGATCAATGTCAACACCGCCACCTGCCCGAGAAACGCCTTCGTCGACGCCACCCCGATCTCCGGCCCGACATGCAGATAAACGCCCGCATCCGTCTCGCGCGAAATCGACGAGCCCACCACATTCACCGCGCCCAGCGCCAGCGCCCCGCGCTCCTTCGCCTCCCGCAGCGCCGCCAGCGTGTCCGCCGTCTCGCCCGACTGGCTCACCGCGATGATGACGCTGCCCTCTTCGATGATCGGATTGCGATAGCGAAACTCGCTCGCGTATTCGCACCGGGCCGGCACCCCCGCCAGGTCTTCCAGCAGGTATTCGCCGAGGCGTGCGGCGTGATAGGCCGTGCCCTGTCCGGTCAGAATGAACCGCCGGGCGCGCACCAGCTCGCGCGCGTAATCCGCCAGGCCGCCCAGCACCACGCGCCCCTCGCGCGCATCGAGCCGACCACGGAAACAGGTGCGCAGCGACTCGCCCTGCTCCATGATCTCTTTCAGCATGAAATGCGGATAACCGCCCAGCTCGATCTGCTGAAGATCCATCTCCAACTCGCTGACCTGGCGCGTCACCGGCACGTTGTCGATCGTGCTCGTGCGGAACTGCGTCGACCAGCGGTCCGCCTCGTCGCCGTTCACACCCTTGCCCGCGCGCATGCGCGCGACCTGGTAATCTTCGAGCGTCACGACCTGCGTCGTGTGACTGACGATCGCCGCGGCATCAGAGGCGACGATATACCCGCCTTCCGCGATACCGATGATCAACGGACTGCCCTTGCGCGCCCCCACCAGCGTGTCCGGCTCGGCGTCGCAGATCACCGCGATCGCATACGCGCCGGTCACCTCCTGGAGCGCCGCCTGCACCGCGCGCTCCAGCGGGGTCGTCGTGCCGTCGTTTTGCTCGGGGTCATAAAGCTCCGCGATAAGCTTGGCGAGCACTTCCGTGTCGGTCTCGCTCGTAAATGCATGCCCGCGGCGCTGAAGGTACTCGCGCAGCGCCGCGTAGTTCTCGATGATGCCGTTGTGCACCAGCGCGATCGTGTGGCCCTGGCGCGTCGTGCCCTCGTGTGGATGCGCGTTCGCCTCGCTCGGTTCACCATGCGTCGCCCAGCGCGTGTGCGCGATGCCGAGATGTCCCTCGAAGCGCGTGCGTTCCGTCTCAATGCGCTCGGTAAGGTTGCTCACGCGCCCCACCGCGCGCACGCGCTGCAACCCGTCGCGCGGAAGCACCATCGCCAGCCCCGCCGAGTCGTAGCCGCGATACTCCAGCCGCTTCAGTCCCTCGACCAGCAGCGGCGCGGCCGACTTGCTCCCGACATATGCCACGATCCCGCACATGGGCGATCTCCAGAGAATTGCCGATTGTCGATTGCCAATTGTCGATTGCCGATTGAGAAAGACCAGACAGCGCCTCTCTCACTCGGCCACTTAGCCCCGTCACTCCTCGGCCCCTCGCCTTTTCCTACGTCACGCGCCGCGCCTGCCACGTGTCTTCAACACTCCGCTGCGCGTGGCGGCGCGGCAGGCGCGTGCCGTAGTGTCCCTCGGGCGCGGGCACGTGATGAATCAGCGTCACCTCGTCATGCGGATCGTGCGGCAGCTCCACCTGCCAGAAACCCTGGCCGGACGGATACAGCGCGCTGGTCATGCACGGGGCGCCCGCGTTCAGACAGCTCATCCGCCGGCCGTGCCCGTTGCTCTGCTCCCAGTGCCACGGCCGATGCACGTGCCCATGCATGAACAACACGCGCGCCCGCGTCCCGCTCAACACCTCGCGCAGCTGCTGGTTGTCCGCCAGATCGTGCGCCCAGCTCGTCGGCATGCCCGGCGGTGTGTCCGGCGGATAGTGACAGAGAATCACCACGCCATCGTCGGCCGACAACCCATGCAGAAACGTCTCCGCCTCCGCCAGTTGTGCTTCCCCGAGCGCGCCGCGCGAGAGCATGTACTGCGGCCGCGCCGAGTCCAGCGCCAGCAGATGCCACCGCCCCACCAGCGCCTGCGTGTGCGGGAAACGCTGCG
This sequence comes from Phycisphaeraceae bacterium, assembly GCA_048621015.1. Classification (GTDB taxonomy): domain Bacteria; phylum Planctomycetota; class Phycisphaerae; order Phycisphaerales; family Phycisphaeraceae; genus JBMCXL01. The sequence goes on along the minus strand of JBMCXL010000340.1, from coordinate 1,062 downwards.
GCAGCATGCTCTTGAGCAATCCCTCGATGCGCTTCTTGCGCGCCGAGCGGAACGTGTACCGGTCGTGATTGCCCGGCACCAGCACCGTCGGAAACTTCTCCGACAACGGCTTGAGCGAATGCGCGATGTCCGCGAACTCATCCTCCAGCGACGTCGAGGTGACATCGCCGGTGAGCAGCACCATGTCCGGCTCCAGGGCCGCCGCACGCTCGACCACCTCCTCCAGCATGTCATGATTGAACCGGAACCGCCGGTTGAACCACAGATTCGACTGCCCCAGCAGCCGCTTGCCGATCAACCGGCGCGCCGGCACCTTCAGCCGATACAGATGAATGTCACCGATCACCGCGATTCGCACAACAAACTCCCAAATTCAGTTTCAAGTTCCAGGTTCCAAGTTTCAAGTTGGCGAACTGGCGGCTTCGCCGCGGTACAAACTTGGAACTTGAAACTTGGCACTTGAAACTCTGCATCATAGGCTGGCTTCCCCCGCCCCGACCGGCGCGCCGCACTCACTTTCCGTCGCCTCGGCGGGACGCGCCGCGTCGGGGTCCACGCCCGGACCGTCGACGCTGTAGAACGCATCGAGCACCGCCTGCCAGTCGTCGAGGCACTTGACCTTGATAAACGCCTGGCGCACCGACTCGCCCTGCGGGTGGTGCCGAGAGAACTTGATGCCGAACTTGCGCATCATCATGCCCGCTTTCTTCTCGCCGTGCAGGCGCACCGACAGCTCGAAGTGCTCGCGCAGCACGTCGCGCTGCTCGAAGATCGTGGGCGCGCGTGTGCCGCCCGCTTCGTCGCCGGCCAGCAGCGCCCGCGCCTGCGTGAACAGCCACGGATTGCCGATGCACCCGCGCGCCACGCTCACGAGTTGCACGCCGGTGTGCTCGATCATGCGGAAGATGTCGCGCGCGTCCCAGATGTCGCCGGAACCGCCGATCAGAAAAGGGGCCGAGGGGTCGAGGGGCCAAGGGGTCGAGGGGTTCCGCGCATCAGACCCCTCGGCCCCTTGGCCCCTTGGCCCCTTGGCCCCTTCCCCCCCATAGCGGTCCACCAGGT
>JBMCXL010000339.1:0-3747 GCA_048621015.1 Phycisphaeraceae bacterium | reverse complement strand
TCAGAAAGGTCAATGGCTAGGGGCGGATTCGAACCGCCGACACTGCGATTTTCAGTCGCATGCTCTACCAACTGAGCTACCTAGCCGGATCATGTCGCTGCCGGGTTTGATCCCTCGCGAGCGGCTTGCCGGGGCCGGCGTCGCGGGCGGCATCCCTGTATCAGTGGCCGGCCTCACGGCGAGAAATCATAGCAGATCGGCCCGGCGCGGCAAGGCGAGACCGCCCAAGCGGGCCGCGGGCCGCCGCCTCACTCCCACTCGATCGTCGCCGGCGGCTTGCTGGAGATGTCGTACACCACCCGGTTGATCCCGCGCACCTCGTTGATGATGCGGTTGCTGATCGTCGCCAGCACGTCGTAGGGGATGCGCGCCCAGTCGGCGGTCATGAAGTCCTGGCTCTCCACCGCGCGGATCGCGACCACGTGATCGTACGTCCGCCCATCGCCCATCACGCCCACCGCCTTCACCGGCAGCAGCACGGCGAAAACCTGCGCGGTGCGGCGATAAAGATTGTTCGCGACGATCTCCTCCAGCAGGATCTCGTCGGCATCGCGCAGCAGGCCGAGCTTGTCGCGCGTGATGGCGGAGAGCACGCGCACCGCCAGCCCCGGGCCGGGGAAGGGATGTCGCCAGACGATCGGCTCGGGCAGGCCGAGCACTTCGCCGAGTTGGCGCACCTCGTCCTTGAACAGGTTGCGCAGCGGCTCGATCAGATCAAAGCCGAGCTCTTCGGGCAGGCCGCCGACGTTGTGGTGCAGCTTGATGTTCGCCGCCGCGCCGCTGTAGCCGTGGCCGGACTCGATCACGTCGGGATAGAGCGTGCCCTGGGCGAGGAACTTCGCGTCGGGGATGTCCTGCGAGGCGGCCTTGAACTCCTCGATGAAACGGTGGCCGATCCTGCGGCGCTTTTCCTGCGGGTCTTCGATGCCTTCGAGATCATCGAGGAAGCGCTCGCTGGCGTCGACCACGCGCAGGTCGACGTCGAAGTGGTCGCGGAACGTCTGCTCGACAAGGGTGCGTTCACCTTTGCGCAGCAGGCCGTTGTCGACGAAGATGCAGGTCAGTTGCTCGCCGATGGCGCGGGCGAGCAGGGCGGCGACGACGGAGGAATCGACCCCGCCCGAGAGGCCGCAGATCACGCGGTTCTCGCCGACCATTTCGCGCACGCGCGCGGCTTCGTGTTCGAGGAAGTCCGCCATGCGCCAGTTGCCGGCGCATTTGCAGACGTTGAACAGGAAGTTGGCGAGGATGTCGCCGCCGTGGGGCGTGTGCGTGACTTCGGGGTGGAACTGCACGCCGAAGAAGGTTCGCTCTTTGTGGCGCACCGCGGCGTAGGGGCAGGTGGGCGTGGTGGCGAGGGCGTCGAAGTCGTCGCCGAGGTCGGTGACCTGGTCGCCGTGGCTCATCCAGACGCTGGTGCGCGTGGGGACGCCGTGCAGCAGGTCGCTGGGGTCGAGGATGTTGAGCTGCGCCCGGCCGTACTCGCGCGACTCGACGTTGGTGACCTTCGCCCCGAGCAACTGGCAGCCGACCTGCATGCCGTAGCAGATGCCCAGCACCGGCACACCCAGTTCGAACAGGCGCGGGTCGCAGGTGGGCGCGCCTTCTTCATAGACCGATGCCGGTCCGCCGGAGAGGATGATGCCCTTGGGCTGAAGCTGCTGAAGCTGTTCGTGCGTGACGTTCGGGCCGACCAGGACGCTGTAGACCCCGGCCTCGCGCACGCGCCGCGCGATGAGCTGCACGTACTGCGAGCCGAAGTCGATGATCGGGATCACCTCGCCGCGCACGCCCGGCGGCAGGTCGATCGGCGCGGCGTCCGTGGCGGGGGGCGTCGTCATGGTCATCAGCGGTCCACCGGTGGAGGGAAGCTGGGGGGAAAAAGACAATGATAGCTCAATCCCGCCGGCGAAGCATCCGGGCGCGTGCGGTCGCACGAGCCGGCCCGTCCTCGGGCCGGTCACCGCCAACGACCAGAATGGCACCTTTCCTGGTGTTCAAGCCGACCGGCCCGAGGACGGGCCGGCTCGCTCACAACTCGCTCACGGCAGGCGGAACACCTTCTCGCCCCCGCCCGGCGGGTCCTCCACGCGGATGTCACGCCACTTGACCATATGCTCCAACTCGTAGGTGACCTCTTCCTTGTGCCGGCCGTCCCGCACCGCGGCGTCGAGAATCTGCGTGCGCGTCAGGTTCGGATGGGCCCTGAGCAGCTCGACCAGGAACTGGCGGTGCGCCGCCGGGTACGCCCGCGGTGATCGTCCGCCCCACGGCTCGGGACGCTCGGTCATCGTTGCCTCCGTTCCGCGCGTTCTCGGCTCAGTCAACGCTAGCCGGATGCGAAACCAGGAACCACTGAGGTATGGGCCTGCTCGCTCTTCGGTGCGGGCCGTAGGAGCCAGGCGTGGGCAGAGCGCGTCCGCGAGCGTCGCCCGGGTCTGGATCACCGCACGCATGGGTCCGCCGCGCCGCGAGCCGTACAATCTGGACATGGCTCACACGCTCGTCCTGCTCGCGCTGCTCGCCGCGCTGCCGCCGCTCTCCGAGGCGCAGCGCGAGCAGCTTGCCGACACCACCGACCGCACCGCTGCGGTCGATGAGGGGGCGCTCTACGCGCTGCTGCCGAACGTGCTCGAGTGGCGCGCCGACGACGAGATGGCAGCCATGGTGAACGTGAACTATCAGGCGCTGCTCGACGAGCCGGCCGCGTATCGCGGAGAGGTGATTCTCCTGGAAGGCAGTTTTTACGGTCGATCCGATCGCTTCGCGCTCAACCGCGCCGGCCCGTGGGGCGAGGCGGTGACGATGTGGGTGCTCGCGCTGGATGATCGGCTCGAGCGCATGGCGGTGGTGTTCCTGGTCGATCCCGAAGGTCAATGGCACACAACGCCACCCCGGCGCGGCAAGCGCGTGCAGGTGCCCGCCCGCTTCTTCAAGGTCTGGCAGCAGGCGGACAACCGGGGACAGGCCACCGACTATCTCGTCTTCGTCGGCCGCTTCCCGCAGGTCGGGGCCGCCAGCGGCGCCGGCGGGGCGGCCGGCCTCGGCATGGCGCAGCTCGCGCAGATGGTGTTGCTCGTGGTCGTGTTCGCCGGCGCGCTGATCTGGATTCTCCATCGCAGCCGCGGCATTTCCTTCCGCCCCCGACCGCTGCCGCGCCAGGAGGCGCCCGTGGAGCCGCCTGCCTCCCCGACAATCGAGGAAGATGAGCCCCTCGACGAAGCGGCGCTGCCCGACGACCCCGCCGCGGCGCTGGACGAACTGTCGCGCCGGCACGGCGAGGATGAGCAGCCCGATCGATGACGCGACGACGCCCGCTTCTCGCCGCGTGGTCGCAACTCGTAAGAGCCCGCGCGAAGCCTGTCGTTTCTCACCCCCTGCCAACTCCCTCCGAAAGCCCACGGTCTCCCGACCGTGGGCTTCCTCGCGCGCCCCCCCCCCCAAACCCTCTCCCGGGGGGAGAGGGTTTCGCCGCGCCTGCGCAAAAGTGTCGGGAGGTGAGCCCAACGACCCGCGGGGTTCGCAGACTCACCCGCGCGGCTTGGAGGGCCCATGAATCGCCACGAAGAAACACAAGACATGTTCATGCGCGTCTTGTGTCTCTTCGCGGTGATCTCTTTGTCTCGGTGGTTCGCTGCGGGGTTGAGGTGCGGAGGCGGGGTGATCAGTAGCCGCCGTCGTTTTCGTGCGCCTGGTCGTGTTGCTGGTCGAGCTTCTCCAGGTCGGAGATAGCACAGCCCATGAGGC
>JBMCXL010000338.1:0-3753 GCA_048621015.1 Phycisphaeraceae bacterium | reverse complement strand
GTGGGGAAGCTGGTGCTGGTGGGGTGAGGCGGTGGTGATCCCGCCCTTCGCTCGCGGACTCGCTCAGGACGGGCGGTAGGGGTGTGCGCGCTATATGAGGAAGGCGAGGATGAAGCCGATGATGAAGATGGTGATGAGGGGGACCACCCAGAGCTGAAGGACAAGCAGGGCGACGCTCAGATTCATCGCTTCAATGGCCTCGATACTGAACAGGACGAGGAACATGATCCAGTACATGAAGGCGGCGACGGTGAGGCCGGCGAACCAGCCGCCCATGAAGGCGCCGCTGAGGAACGACCAGATCGCGCCGGGCAGAAGTGCGATGCCCATGAGCTTGAGGATGGCCGGGCCGAGCGTACCGAAGTTCATGTCGAACAGCTTGGCGGTCACGACCAGCAGCAGCAGCAGGATGGGGGCCCAGATGACGACGGTGACGACCACGGCGATGACGGCGCCGATGGGGCTGTTGATCCGGTCGTCGCTGAAGTAGAGCTGGTAGATGAGCTCCATCGCCACGCCGAGCACGATGAGGACGGGCGGGAGAATCCAGTCGATGATGAGTTGTCGCTTGGCAAGTGCTGCTTCGGTTTCGGCGCTGGCGGTGTCGCCGATGAAACCGACGCCGGCAGCGGTGGCTTTGCGCGGATCGACGGCGGCCTGCGGCGCCTGATCGCTGTCCTGGTGCTTCTTCTGTTTCTTCTGCTTCGTGGGCGCGGCGTCGTCCGCGGGCGCATCGCTCGTCGTGTCCGCGTCGACCTCGACCTCCATCTTACGGCCTTCCTTCAGATTGAAGCCGCACTTCACGCAGATCACCGCGTTGGGCTTGATCGACTGGTTGCAGTTCGGGCAGCGGCCGGTTTGGGCGGCGGAGGCAGCGGCGCGCTGATTGTCGGCGGAGGCGGAGGATGGTCTGTCGCCGGCCGCGTCGTCGCCGGGCACGTCCAGGGCGTAGGTCTGATCGTCCTCACTCGCGCTTTCGCCTTCGCCCTGCGGTTGGCCTTCGGGCTGGCTGGGGGCTGGCGATGACTCGTGGCGCGGCGCGCGGTGGGCGGCGGTGGATTCGAGCGGCGGGGCGGTGTGGCCGGGCTCGTCGGGCACGCGGAACTGGCCGCCGCACTTGCACTTCACGCCCCGGCCGGCGAGCTCGCGCTTCCAGCGGAACCGGCGATCGCAGTGAGGACAGGCAAAATGAGCATCCGCGGGGTCGGCCATGGGCTGGCGCCTCCAGTCGTGCTGGCGAAAGGTGGTTGCAGCGTCGCTCGGTGTGCCGGTGTTGTCAAGACGCAGACGAGCGGGAGGCCGGGGGCGCCGGCTCGGGGGTCGGGAGCTGGCGCGAGGTTTGAACCTTTGAGGTCCGGCGAGCCGATGGCGTTGGTAGCGTCGACGGGCGGTCGCTTGGCCGAACCCGTCGCGGCCGGCTATGCTTGGCCCTGTTTGGGATTGTTTTCCGGGATTGTTTTTCGTTCATTGCCTTCGCACGTGAGACCGCCATGGCCGTACCCCTGATCGATCTTCACCAGCAACACCAGGACCTGCTGCCGGAGCTGCGCGACGCGTTCGAGCGCGTCGTGGATTCGGGCCAGTTCATACTCGGGCCGTTCGTCGAGCAGTTCGAGCGCCAGCTCGCCGAGCGCTGCGGCGTGCGTCACGTGATCGGCGTGTCGTCGGGGACCGACGCGCTGCTGCTGGCGCTGATGGCGATGGGGATCGGCCCGGGCGACGAGGTGATCACGACGCCGTTCACGTTTTTCTCGACGGCGGGTTGCATTGCGCGGGTGGGCGCCAAGCCGGTGTTCGTGGACATCAACCCGCGCACGTACAACATGGAGGTGGAGGATATCCCCGGCGCGATCACGCCGCAGACCAAGGCAATCATGCCGGTGCACCTGTTCGGGCTGCCGGCGAACATGGGGCCGATCATGGAGATCGCGCGCGAGCACAAGCTGCGCGTGATCGAGGACGCGGCGCAGGCGCTGGGCGCGGCGTACGAGGACACGTCGGTCGGCGCGATCGGCGATGTGGGTTGCTTCAGCTTCTATCCGACCAAGAACCTGCCGGCGATGGGCGATGCCGGCGCGGTGACGACCAACGACGACGAGCTGGCCGCGACGATGCGCCTGATGCGCGTCCATGGCGGGGATGAGGGTTACCAGTTCCCGGTGATCGGTGGCAACTTTCGGCTTGATGCGCTGCATGCGGCGATGCTGAGCGTGAAGCTGTCGCGGCTGGAGCAGTGGATCGATCGGCGGCGCGAACTGGCGGCGCGCTACGGGCGCAAGCTCGAGAGCGTCGCGGTCACCACGCCATTCGAGCCCCAGGTGCGCCACCACGTCTACAACAACTACACGGTGCGCGTGCGCAGCGGCCACCGCGAGTCGCTGCGGCATCATCTGCAGGCGTGCGGCGTCGGCAACCGCGTGTATTACCCGAGCCCGCTGCACCTGCAGCCGTGCTTCGAGTACCTGGGCTACGGCCGCGGCAGCCTGCCGGCGGCGGAGAAGGCGTGCGAGGAAGTGTTGAGCCTGCCGATCTATCCCGAGATGACCGACGCGCAGCAGGACGAGGTGGTCGCGGCGATCCGCGAGCTGTTCAAAGCGGAATGAGTGACGAATGTCGAACGTCGAATCACCAGTGACGCATCACCAGACAGTGTCGCCGCTCGCGGCTTCGCGCAGCGCCTGAATACGGGACGGTCTCGCGAAGCTGCAACCGGCGGAAGCGCGAGCGTTCGGTCTCCGTCATTGAACATTGAAGCATTCTTTCGACATTCGCACGTTCGCCATTCGACACGGATCCCATGAACGACTGCAGCGACAACGCGAACGACGCCGCCGACGCGCCGCACATGGTGCAGTTGGTCAATGTCTCCAAGTCGTTCGGCGCGCTGCACGTGCTGCGCGGCGTGACGCTCGACGTGCCGCGCGGACAGACCACGGTGATCCTCGGGCCCTCCGGCACGGGCAAGAGCGTGCTGCTGAAGCTCATCGTCGGCCTGCTCAAGCCCGATGCCGGTGAGATCTACTGCAACAACCGGCGGGTCGACACGATGCCGCCCGCCGAGCTGGTCGAGGCGCGCAAGGAGGTGGGCTTTCTCTTCCAGATGGGCGCGCTGTTCGACTCGATGAGCGTCGAGGAGAACGTGGCGTTCCCACTGGTCGAGCACACGCGCCTGTCAACGCCCGAGCGGCGCGAGCGCGTGCGGCGCGTGCTGGAGATGGTCGGCCTGGCGGACACGCTGGAGAAGATGCCCAGCGAGCTGTCCGGCGGGCAGCGCAAGCGCGTGGCGCTGGCGCGGGCGATCGTGCTCGAGCCCTGCCTGGTCCTGTATGACGAGCCGACCACCGGGCTGGACCCGATCCGCTCGGACGTGATCAACGAACTGATCAACGAGCTTCGCCGGCACCTGGGCGTGACGAGCATCGTGGTGACGCACGATGTGAAAAGCGCGTTGAAAATTGCCGACCGCATGGTGTTGCTTTACGATGGCCGGATCGTCTGCGAAGGTGAGCCCGAGACGTTCCGCCGCACCGACAACCAGACCGTGCAGCGGTTCCTCCAGGGCCGCGCCGACGACGAGGACCTGGCCAGCATCCGCCGCGGCTTCGAGCGCGCCGAAGAAGGTGGAAGATTCCAGGATCAGGAGAGCGGGCAAGCAGAATAGAAGCGCCGCGGCTTCGCCGCGCTCCACGCGCCGGCCCACCGCGACACCATCGCCGTTCTCCTGCTTGCCCGCTTTCCTGCTCTGCGCCTGAC
>JBMCXL010000337.1:0-3754 GCA_048621015.1 Phycisphaeraceae bacterium | reverse complement strand
ATGGTGCAACCGCCCCCGGTGCGCGCGTCCGCGTGCGCCGGGGGTTTTGCTGCGCATGGACGGTGGTAGAGAACGCCGATGAACGCGGATGTCTCGCCGATGAACGCAGATATCGATCCGATGAAAAACGGAAAATCATCCGCGCTCATCCGTGGCTCATCTGCGTTCTCAAATTTGTCTTCCGCCGACCCGCGGGGTTCGCTGCGCTCACCCGCGCGGCTTGGGGGGGTCGAGTGGTTTGGTTTGCTTTCGTTTTGCTGTTTGGTGTTGTGGCGAGGGCGGGTACCGTAGGAGGGATGGGTGGCCGGAAGGGCGGACATGCGCGGGACGATCCGCAGCGGCCGCTGCGCGAGCACTTGGCGGCGCTGCTGCGCGGTGGCGGGGCGCATCTGAGTTTCGATGAGGCCGTGGCGGACCTGCCGCCGCCGTTGCGCGGCGCCCGGCCGCTGGGGCTGCCGCACACACCCTGGCGGCTGCTGGAGCACATGCGCCTTGCGCAGCAGGACATTCTCGAGTTCACGCGGAGCGCGGACTGGGAATCGCCCCCGTGGCCGGAGGGTTACTGGCCCCGCGGCGATGGGCCGCCGGATGACCGGGCTTGGCGGCGCAGCATCGAGCAGTTCGAGGCGGACCTGGAGGCGATGGTCGCGCTGGTGCGCGATGCGGGGACGGACCTGTTCGCGCCGCTGCCGTGGGGCACGGGTCAGACGCCGTTGCGCGAGGCGCTGCTGATCGCCGATCACAACAGCTATCACCTCGGCCAGCTTGTCACCGTCCGCCGCCTGCTCGGCGCGTGGCACGATTGATCCAACCCGCTTCCGGGTGGAGAGGGGCTGGGCGGTACAATCGAAGCGATGACGCCGGCTTCCCCGGACATTCACGCGATGGCGTGGTCGATGTGGCCGCTGCTGGTCGGGCTGTTGGCTTGTGCGGTTGCGCTGGGTTTTGCGCTGCGTGCGGGTTGGCGGGTGCATCGTTGCCAGTCGCTGGCCGCGCTGCGGCGCGATCAGCGCGGGACGGCGACGATGGAGTTCGTGCTGGTGTTTCCGATTGTGCTCGGCCTGGTGCTGGTGCTGATCCAGACGACGCTGGTGATGGCGGGCAATTACTTCGTGCACTACGCCGCGTTCGCCGCGACGCGCAGCGCCACCACGACGATTCCCGCCGATCGGCCGACGTGGAGCGTTGAGCCGCGCAACCAGATCACGCTGTCGCGCGGGTCGGGGAAGTTCGACCGCATTCGCAGCGCAGCGGTGCTGGCGCTGCTGCCGGTCAGCGGCGAGCGCGCGGGCGGCGCGGACCGGGATGCCGCGGCGCTGGAATCGGGTTTGACCAGCTATTACCAGGCGCACGGCGCATCGGCGCCGCGGTGGGTTCGGACGAAAGCGGGCGCGCGGCTGCGCTATGCCGATCGGCACACCGGGATCGAGATGTTGGGTGTGGAGGTGGGGGAGGGTGAGGTTTCGTTCGCGCGGTTGAGTGGGATTCACGTGTTCGGGCCGCACGATCCGGTGACGGTGCGCGTGGCGCATCGGTTGAACCTGTCGGTGCCGTACGCGCGGGCGATCTTCGCCGATGGTTCGCATGAAGCGGGCGAAGGCGCGTATGCGAACGTCGCGGCGCAGTACACGTTGACGAATGCGGGCGTTGATCCGTCGCTGCCGCCGGCCCCGGCGCTGCCGCGGCAGGACCGGCACGAGGCGGGGTTGGATGGGGGGCCGGTGCCATGAGTAAACGCTTTGCGGCGCGAGACCCCCGGGGTTCGCGGACTCACCCCGGGGCTTGGTCCGTTAAACGATCCTTTTCTTTCGTTGCGGCGCGCCGGCGCGGCGTGGTGCTGGTGATCACGCTGCTGGCGACGGTGTTCCTGGCGGCGCTGGTGCTTTACGTGTTCAACCTCGGGCGCGGCGTACAGTCGCGCATCGAAACGCAGCACGCGGCGGACGCCGCCGCGACGGCCGGCGCGGGCTGGGTGGCGCGCTCGATGAACACGGTGGCGATGAACAACGTCGCGATGGCGCGCTACCTGGCGCTGGTGAGCGTGCTCGATGCGATGCCGCGCACGGTGGAATACACGCTGACGGACCAGCAGGCGATGCTCGAAGCGGTCGAAGACCAGCTCGGCCGCGCGCAGAGGGGGCGCGATCCGTGGCTGTACGCCGACCTGCGGATGATCCGCGACGAGCTGGCGCGGCAGTGTGACATGCTCGCGCCAGTGAGCGCGCAGTTGAACGACTCGGGCTTCGACATGCGGCGGATCACCTTTTACCGCACGCCCGAGGGCAACCCCGGCCAGCTTTGGCGCGCCATGCACGCGCTGGAAGCGTTCAACGAGGCGACGCTCACTTCGCTCGGCCCGATCGCGCAGGCCGCGGCGGTGCGCGGCGCGGAGGCGAACCTCACCGGCCACGACGGCGCGGGGCGCGGCACGGGCGTGCTCGTGCCCGATCGCCCGCGCATCGAATGGCAGCGCGGTCAGTTCAACGACCTGGAAGGCCCGGTGCGCACCGGCCTGACACGCCGCGCGGAGCAGACGGCGCTCGAGGCGGACTGGCATCACTATCGCGGCCCGTTCGATGCGCTGTTCGGCTGGCGCGACGTGCACGAGCACATCGAGCGCGCATCTCCACCGGGCAGCGGCGTCGACGTGAGCGACGGGTTCACCTCCTCGTGGAGCGAAGGCGCCGGCTCGCCGCCCGGGCGGATCATCAGCCGCGACCCCATCAACTACTCACCGTTCGGCATGCACCAGTGGATGCTGCGCCGGTTCCACGGCCTCAACCACCGGCGCCACCATTCGCTGTACGGCTCGAACGCGCTCGGCTGGGAAGGCGTGCTGCGCTTCTCCGGCTTCGGACGACACCTCAACCGACTCGCAAGCATCAAGCTCGGCTATCTCTGGCCGGGCGGGCCGCCGCGGCAGGTGGTCGAGCCGCGGTGGGTCACCAGCTTCAGCCGGGCGCGGCAGATTCACCATGGCGACGAGGATCGCATTCACGAGTTCCGCTTCATCGAGTTGATCTACACGCAGCGGGTCACGCCTCTGGGCGATGGGCCGGTGGAGCTGGAGCGGTGGTCGATTCGCATTCGTCCCGATCTGGAGCCGCCCGGCCTGTCGCGGCGGTATCCGTATGTCTGGCGCGACGAGCAGATGGAGCGCGTGGCCGACGAGGATGTCGATGGTGACGGCGAGCTGGAGGTGGTGATGCAGCGGCGGTGGCATTATTTCGTGTTCGGCGGCGCGAACGTGGGGCGCGAGGTGTCGGTGCGCAATCCGCACAATTTCGCGGATCGGGCGGGTCTGCCGGCGCCGGCGCGCCTGGATCACCAGGTGATTCGCCCGGACGATGAGGCGACGCGCGCGCATCGGTTGACGTTCCTCGCGGTGGCGCGGCAGCCGCGGCGGGCGGCGCTGTGGAGCGGGGCGTTCGATCGGAACCAGTTGCAGGCGGATCAGTACGCGCTGGCCCAAGTGCGGGTGTTCAACAATCATTCGTGGGACTTGTGGACGCAGATGTGGCATGCGCAGCTCGAGCCGGTGGAGGATGTGCAGCGCTGGGCGGCGCGGATGGAAGGTTATGAGCCTTGCGCCTGCGGGGTGGGGGAGGACGGGACGGGGTCACGCGACCAGATCGTGGCGGAGGTGCGGCGGCAGTTGCGCGGGGTGAGCGAGTTGGAGTCGTTGATGTTGAAGCATTGAGATGAAGTTTGGGGTCGAGTGGTCCCGCCCTTCGCTGCGCTCAGGACGGGCGTT
>JBMCXL010000336.1:0-3756 GCA_048621015.1 Phycisphaeraceae bacterium | reverse complement strand
GGTCGTGCCGGTGTGCAGCAGCACGGGCAGACGGTTGCGCTGCGCATAGCGCCAGAGCGGATCAAGGCGGCGATCATCGGGGCGGAAACCGGCGTACATCGGCAGCAGCTTGACGCCCTGAAGGCCGAGCGTTTCGTGGCCGTGGCGCAGCTCGCGGTAGAAGTCGGGTTGCGTCGGATCGACCGAGAGGAAGCCGATGAGCGTGTCGGGATGCTGCGCGACGTAGTCGGCGACGTATTCGTCTTCGACCCACAGGCCGGAGCGCTTCGCCTTGCCGCCGAAGACGACGGTGATGATGTCGGTATCCGCGGGCACGGTGGCGCGGTACTGCTCGTAGCGAACGGTGAGATCGACTTCCCGGCCGGCGCGGGCGCGGCGCGCCTGCGCTCGAAAGTCGTCGGTGAAGTGTGCGGGATAGTTCCACGCGTGGCTGTGCACGTCCACGATCGTGCTCATTGGGCCGTCTCCGCGCTGCCGACGGCTTCCATGAGGCGGTCGTAGCGCCGATCCACCTCCGCCCGCGTTTCATCGTCCATCACGAAGCCGACCGGCCCGCGCACGATGGTGTTGCGGAAGATGCCCTGCCGCACGAGCAGATGCTTCTCCACCGCGAGGAACGTGTCGAGCGAGCCCTGGAGCGTGACCAGCGATGTGAGCCGATCGGAGATGTCGTAAGCGCGCCGCTCGTCGCCGCTTTCCAGCGCGCGCCAGAGCGCGATCAACGCCTGGATCACGTCCGCGCCCGGCATCGTGCCGGTGACGCCGCGCCGGTAGGTGTCCATCAACGCGATGCCCGCGCTGCCCTCGAACACGCGCGCCTCGCCCTGGGTCGCCTCGCGCAGCGCGGTCAGGCGCGGGCCGATCGGCTCGGCCTCGGGCTTGAACATCACGCGCTGGCCGTACTCCCGCAGCAGGTTCGCCTGCAGCTCGATCGACATCGGCTTGCCGACGTACCCGCTGGCATCCTGCACGATCACCGGGATCGACACCGCTTTCAGAAGGCGCTCGTAGTAGCGACGCAGTTCGTCCTCGCCCGCGCCGATCGACACCGGTGGAATCGCCATCACCGCGTCGGCGCCCGCCTGTTCGGCATGACGCGCGAACGCCTCGGCCGCGACGGTGCTCTCGGCGCCGACGCTGATGATCACCGCGCCGCGCCCCGCGCTGTGCTTGCAGACGTGCTCGGTCACGCGATACCGCTCGTCGTCAGTCAGGCGCAGCACTTCGGACACCATCGCGAGCACCAGCCCGTCCACACCCTGCTCATACAACCAGTCGATCTGGCGCGACAGCGTGTCGAAATCGATCGACTCGTCCTCGTGGTACGGCATCTGGAACACCGGCAGCACGCCGCGCACGCGCGCACCGGACAACTTGTCATCGGCACCGCCACGGGTGTTGGATCGGCTGTTCACCAGAGCTTGCCCCTTGCATCGATCGGGAGCGGCTCGAGTTCGCCGCTGCCGTCCTCGCTTTCGCTCCACCACGCTGCGTTCTGCATGTTCACGGCCACGCAGACGTGGTTCGGGATGATCGTCACGCGCTCGCCGACCTCCGGTTTGCGCGAGCACTTGCTGATGTTCACCTGCCCGTGTTCCTCGCTGAGCTTGGTGATGATCGCCTCGGGATACTCGACGATGTGGCCGTGGCCGCCGTTGGGGTCGCTCACGTAGCGGTCGCTGGTCAGCGTCTTGGAGCCGGCGTCGAGGACGACCTGATCGGGCACGGCATCGCTGACGACGGTGGCGACGATGCGCGCGGCGCAGTCTTCCTGATCGCACACGCCGTTGGCGAAGCAGTTGCGGTCGTAATAGATGTAGGTACCGGGGCGGATCTCGGTCAGCGCGGGGATGTGGTGCGAGTGCAGCGCGGTGGGTGTCGAGCCGCCGGTGACGATGCCGGTGTCGAAGCCGGACTTGTTGAACAGGTCGACGGCTTGGGTGAGCCGGTCGTTGACGGGCTTGAGCTTGCCGGGCATGTCCTCGGCCGTGCCCCAGATGTGGCCGTAGTAGGTAAAGATGCCGTCGACGCGCAGGCCGTTGACGCGGTCGACGTACTGCGCCAGTTCCAGCGCGGCCTGTGCGGATTGCACGCCGGTGCGATGCATGCCGGTGTCGAGGTCGATGAGGATGCCGAAGGTGGCGTCGGCGGCGCGGGCGGCGTCGCCGAGCACGTCGGCGGGGCGCGTCGAGTCGAGGCCGACGCGCACGGTGCGCTGCTGGGCGATCTCCGCCAGCCGCGCGGCGCGCTCGGCGTTGACCAGCGGATACGCCAGCAGCATGTCCGCCCCATCCGCGGCTTGGTGCATGACCTCCGCCTCGCCGACCTTGGCGACGGTGAGCCCCGCCGCGCCGTGCTCGACCTGCGCCCGGCCGACGCGGATCGACTTGTGCGTCTTGGTGTGCGGGCTGAGGCGCAGGTTGTGCTTCTGGCAGTAGTCGGCCAGGCGCTGAAGGTTGCGGCGGACGCGCGGGCCGTCGATGCGGAGGTACGGGGTCGGCGGTGTCGTTTGGGGACTCATGGAAGCACCATGCGAAGGTCGCGTCACTCTGTCAAGCGGGCTCGCCCGGAGCGTTCCGGACAGCGGTACAGCCCCGTCCGCCGCGACAGGCGGGCGGAGAGCATGGTACCCTATGGGTCTGTTTTCGCTGGCATCCCCGCTCCTCCACATCCGGAGGCGGCGAGGGAAGCCGACCACCCGTTAAACGCAACCGACATGGCTCACCCACCCGGGATTGACCCCACCATGAGCGACAAGATCCAAGGCATCTTCACCCCACACATGGTCCCGCTCGACGAGCGCGGCGAGATCAACGAGCCCGAGCTGCGCCGCTACATCGACTGGCTGATCGAGCGCGGCGTGCACGGGCTCTACCCCAACGGCTCGACCGGCGAGTTCACGCGCTTCACCGCCGAGGAGCGCCGCCGCATCGTCGAGATTGTCTGCGACCAGGCCGGCGGACGCGTGCCCATCCTCGCCGGCGCCGCCGAGGCGAACGTGAAGGAGACGATCAAAGCGTGTGAGCGGTATCACCAGTACGGCGCCCGCGCCGTCGCGATCGTCTCGCCGTTCTACTATCGGCTGCGCCCCGAGTCGGTGTACGCCTACTTCCGCGAGATCGCGCTCAACAGCCCGATCGACGTGACGCTCTACAACATTCCGATGTTCGCCTCGCCAATCGACGTGCCGACGATCCGTCGTCTCGCCGAGTTCGACCGTGTCATCGGCATGAAGGACTCCAGCGGCGACCTGGCGTTCATGCTGCGCGTGCTCTCGGCGGTGAAGAAAGATCGGCCCGACTTCGTCTTCCTCACCGGCTGGGAAGCGGTGCTCGTGCCGATGCTCGTCGCCGGCGCCGACGGTGGCACCAACGCGACCAGCGGCGTCGTGCCCGAGTTGACGCGCAAGCTCTACGACCTGGCGACGAGCGGCCGACAGGACGAAGCGATGCCGCTCCAACTTCGCCTGCTCGAACTGTTCGACACGATGGTTTACTCCGCCGAGTTTCCCGAAGGCTTCCGCGCGGCGGCGACGCTGCGCGGGTTCAACTTCGGCCAAGGGCGCCAACCGCAAAGCGAATCGCAGCACGTCGACAACGCCTCGCTTCAGCAGGTGCTGCACTGCATCCTTGCCGACTTCGGCTACACCGACCAGCCGCCGACCGCCTGTCCCCCGCGCACCGGCGACGTCGACCACGACCGCATCGCCCACATCGCCCAGGGCGTGATCCACGAACTGCGCCAGCGCGGCGTGCT
>JBMCXL010000335.1:0-3760 GCA_048621015.1 Phycisphaeraceae bacterium | reverse complement strand
CGTCGAGCAGTTCCACGCTCTCGAACGGCTTGCCTTCGAGCATCTCGAGGCTCGCGCCGCCGCCGGTGGAGACGTGGCTGACCTTGTCCGCCAGGCCCATCTGCTCGATGGCCGCGGCACTGTCACCGCCGCCGATGATGCTCACCGCGCCGTTGCGCTGCGTGATGTCCGCGATCGTCTCGGCAATGGCCTTGGTGCCCTGGTCGAACGGCGGCTTCTCGAACACGCCCATCGGCCCGTTCCAGACAATGGTCTTCGCATCGGCCAGCGCGCCCTTGAACTGGTCGATCGTCTTCGGACCGATGTCCATGCCTTCATAACCGTCGGGCACGTCGCCCTCGACGATTCTTTTGTCCTGCGGGTTCTTGAAGTCGTCCGCAATGTGCGTGTCGGTCGGCAGCAGCAGCTTGTCGCCGCCCTTTTCCAACATGCGCTTCGCGTCGTCGACCTTCTCCTTCTCGATGAGCGAATTGCCGACGGACTTGCCCTGCGCGAGGAAGAAGGTGTATGCCATGGCGCCGCCGATGAGAATGCGGTCGCACTTGCCGAGCAGGTTGTCGATCACGGCAATCTTGTCGGAGACCTTCGCACCGCCGAGGACCGCGACGAACGGGCGCGTCGGACTCTCGATGGCGTTCTTGAGGTAGGCGATCTCCTTCTCGACCAGGTCGCCGGCGACGGCGGGCTTGTCCTGCTTTTTCATCAGGCGCGGCACGGCGACCATCGACGCGTCCGGCCGGTGACACGTGCCGAAGGCGTTGTTGCAATAGACGTCGGCAAGGTCGGCGAGCTGCTGCGCGAACGCCTCGTCGCCCTTCTTCTCCTGCTTGTGGAAGCGCAGGTTCTCCAGCAGCAGCACCTCGCCGGGCTGAAGGCTGGAAGCGAGTTGCTGCACCTCGGCGCCGATACAGTCGGGCGCGAAGGCGACATCCTTGCCGAGCAACTCACCGAGCCGCTGCGCCACGGGCTGGAGGCTGTACTTCGGTTCGGGTCCGGTGCCTTCGGGACGGCCGAGGTGGCTCATGAGAATCACCGCCCCGCCACCGTCGAGGACGGTCTTGATGGCGGGCAGGGCCATGCGAATGCGGCGGTCGTCGGTGATGCGGCCGTCCTCGAGCGGGACGTTGAAGTCCACGCGCATGAGCACGCGCTTGCCGGTGAGGTCCAGGTCGGCGATCGTCTTGGTGGCCATCGCGCAGCTCCTCCTGCTGTCTATGTGTTCTCTCGTGCGCTTGCGGTCGTCGTGAGGCGGGATGCGTCGCCGCACGGGCGCGCGACGACAGCGCACGAATCATAACGGATCGCGCCGCGCCGATCACATCACGTGGATGTCGGGGCGTGGGATGCTTTCGATGCCGCGGCCTCGAAACCGTGGCACGCGTCCGGGCGAGCGATAAGCTGACTTCGCGGGTCAGATGGATTCGCCGCCGTCGGCATCGGCGTCAGTCCGCTCGATGATGCGCAGCAACTGCTCGAAGTCCACCGGTTTGGTGAGCAGCACCTCGGGCTCGAGGCCGGCGACATGGCGAAGCTGCTTCTGGTCCGTCACGCCGGTCACCACCGCCACGCGGCAGCGCATGCGCTTGCGCCGGATGAACTCGAGCACCTGCACGCCGTCGCCATCGGGCAGCAGCAGGTCGAGCACCACCCAATCGACCGGCCGCGTCAGCGCCACCAGGCCGTCGCGCAGGTTGGCGGCGACGGTGACTTCCCAGCCGTCGTGCCGAAACAGGTGCTGCAGCGCATCGCGCGCGGCGGCGTCATCTTCGACCACGAGGACGCGGCGTTGGAATGATGGATCTTGCTCGAATGTCGGTTGCGCGTCGGGCGCATCGCACGACGGGTCCGACTCAAGTGGCGGGCTCGCAGACGGCGGCGGGGAGAGAGACACGAAATCGCGTGCCCTGCCCTGGCGCGCTATCAAGCTCAACCCGCCCGTCGAGGCAGCGCACGAGACGGTCCACGATCGCCAGGCCCAGGCCGTAGCCGGACTGCTGTGCAACGCCGGGATGATCGGCCCGATAAAAGGCATCGAAGAGGTGCTCTTGCGCTTCCGGCGGGATGCCGGGTCCGGTGTCCTCCACTTCCAGAATCAGTGATCGTCCCTCAACCCCCCCTCGGATAAGCACCTTTCCCGTATTTGTGTATTTGATGGCATTGGACAGCAGATTCTGTGCGATGCGCTCAAGCTTTTCCCGGTCTGATAATACGGGCAGCTCCGGCGGGATTTCTTCCTCCAGCGCCAGACCTTTTTGCTCGGCAACAACCCGGTTGGATTCCGCCACGCCGCGCAGCACCTCCGCCGCATCGAACGCGGCCATCACCGGCGCGTCGGGCTGGCAATCGAGCCGACCCAGATCGAGAAAGTTGTTCAACAAGGCATTGGCTTCATCCGTGCAACGGTGCATCAACCGCAGCGCGCGGCGCACGCCGTCGGGATCGTTGCTGCTCAGGCAGGTCTCGGCGACCTGGGCCTGAAGCGTCACACCATGCAAGGGATTCTTCAGGTCGTGACCGAGCGCGTTCAGGAAGAAGCTTCTGCGCTGCACTTCGGCGTGCGCGTGGGCGGCTTGGGCGCGGCCGGTGTTGCGCGGCCGGGTCACCGCGCGGCACAACACTTTCACGTCGCGACGCGTCCACGCCAGCCGCCACACCAGCAGCCCCGTCAGCACCAGCGCCAGCGCGTAAAGCCGCCAGCCCGGCCAGACCATCGCGACGGGAATGAATCCGTAACCCACCACCGCGCCCGACACCAGCGTGTAGCGCATGCGGCGCAGCGCCCGGCGGCGCACACCGCTGAGCAGGCCGACCTCGTGGCGACGCCACTCCAGCGCGATCAACAGGTAACCCAGCAGCACCACGACCGTCAGCAGAACCAGCGCCACCGCCCAGCCGGTGTCGCTGTGCATGCCCTCGAGTAACGGCTGGTAGCTTTCACCACCACCGCCGCAGAACCAATCGACGACCCCCCGTATGCTCTGCATCCGAGACGGCTCCTTCCGCTGAGTGCCTGAACTCATCCGGCGCGTCAGAGGCGCAGACGCTCACTCCATCCGCATCCGTCGCAGAAAACGCATCTTTGTAGCATGCACCCTTCACGACGGACCGACCAGAACCGCAACGAGGCCAATCGAAGCGCAATGCAGTTTGGCCGCCACCCGGAAGCGGCACAGCTCAAAAGCGGTCAATCGTTGCGAGCCAGCGATGGGCGTAACTTCTGCCAATGCAGTTTAAGATTTGACGCGCCGTTTGTCTTGGGTGAATGTCCGATTATTGGCAACGATTCAAGCCCATCACTATGATGAAACACGCGCGGCGCGGACGCGCGATCGTGACAGCCCCGCCGATCGTCACGATCGATGCCAAATATGTGACACCGGCATCGGGGCAACCCTGATGGCACAGGTGTGTTGAACCGCAGAACCGGACCAGCGCGGCAACCGGACACGTTATGAAATTACATCACGTTCAATGTGAACTCGGTGCCCAGTTCATGAACTTCGGCCCCCCGCCGCAGGAGGGCGGCGCCCAGATCGTGGCCGACTTCGGCCGCTACGAGGCCGAGTACGGCGCCATCCGCCAGCGCGTGGGCATCCTGCACATGCCCCAGCGCGGCGTGCTGCGCCTGACCGGCGCCGACCGGGCGGAGTTCCTCCACCGCATGCTCACCTGCGACCTGCAGCGCCTGGCCGGCGGCACGACGCGGCGCGGGTTTCAGCTCAACGACAAGGGCCGCATCGTCGCCGACCTGATGGTCCAC
>JBMCXL010000334.1:0-3780 GCA_048621015.1 Phycisphaeraceae bacterium | reverse complement strand
GGTCGAGGCGCTGCCGGGGCGCGTGGCGGAGTATCTCGGCCAGCCGGTGGGCGAAGCGACGTTCGATCTGTCGGCGGCGGGGTATGCGTACGTGCAGGCGGGGGAGTGCCACATTCCCGCTGGCCGGGCGGTGCACGTGATGTACCGGGCGACGGGGGCGGGGCGGTCGGATGCGTTGAGCCTGTGGATCGCGCCGCACGACGGGCGGCTGGACGTGGCGGAGGGGCGGTTGTACGTCGCGGCCGGCGCGGGGGCGCCGCACCCGCTGGTGCTGTGGCGGCGCGGGGGGTTGGTCTATTACCTGGCGGGCGACGGGATGGAGCAGGTGGACCGGGCGGCGCAGCATCTGCGTGAGGGGATGGGCCAGGCCGAGGGCGCGGGGACGGGCGCGGGTTGTGGGTAGGGTTGCGGGTGGCCGCTTGCGGCTTCGCGAGTCCGTCCGAAGTTCCAGCGTTTCGCGAAGCCGCAAGCGGCGGGGCGCGCAACGTGCCAGGAAACCTGTTGACCCCCCTACCGATTGGCCGATATACTGTGAAGCCTATGTCGAGCACGCTCGCCCTATCCCTGTCTCTGCCCCGGCAGCGCCGCGTCCTGCGCGGCCGCGTCGTGGTTAGGTGAGCGGACGACCCGCACCCCCCGCCGACCGTCGTCGGTCACCCGACCCACACCCGAACCACCGTCCTGCCGACATGAGCCGTCGTCCTGCTTCGCTGTGCCGCGAATCATCGCGCCGGCGAGACATGGCCGATCTCACCCATAGATTCACCACCCGCGAGCCGGCCCCGCGCCGCACAGGGAACCCGCCCAATGTCCGCCAAGCAACCTTCCAAGCAACCGTCGCACACGCGCTCGAGCAAGCACCTGAACGCCGCTGACCTGACGCGCCACACCCACGCCGCGCCCACCGACAAGTACGTCGGCATGACCGGCGCCCAGATCTTCCATACGCTGATGCAGGAGCACGGCGTGGAGGTGATGTTCGGCTATCCGGGCGGGGCGATCCTGCCCGTGTTCGACGCGATCTACGAGTCGCCGCACTTCAAGTTCATCCTCACCCGCCACGAACAGGGCGCCGGCCACATGGCCGAGGGCTACGCCCGCGCCACGGGGAAAGTGGGCGTGGTGCTGGTGACCTCCGGCCCGGGCGCGACGAATACCGTCACGCCCTTGCAGGACGCCCTGATGGACGGCACGCCGATGATCGTCTTCTCCGGCCAGGTGGCCACCGGCACGATCGGCACCGACGCGTTCCAGGAAGCGGACGTGACCGGCATCACGCGCCCCTGCACCAAGTGGAACGTGCTGGTGAAAAACGTGCGTGACCTGCCGCGCCGCATCAACGAAGCATTCCACATTGCCACCAGCGGCCGACCGGGGCCCGTGCTCGTGGACCTGCCCAAGGACATGACCAGCTCCATCCTGCGCGAGCCGGTCGTGGCCGCGCCGCACCTGCCGGGCTATCACATCCGCGAGGCGGGCACGTCCAGCGAGATCGAGCGCGCTGCGCACATGATCAACCAGGCCGAGCGCCCTGTGTTCTACGTCGGTCAGGGCGCGGTCCTCGCCGGCGCACATGAGGTGCTGCGCCAGTGCGCCGAGCAAGGTAACATTCCCGTGACCACGACGCTGCACGGTCTCGGCGCGTTTGACGAGCGCGACCCGAAATCGCTGCACATGCTCGGCATGCACGGCAGCGCGTATGCCAACTGGGCGATGCGCGATGCGGACGTCATCATCGCCGTGGGCGCGCGCTTCGACGACCGCGTGACCGGCAACCCCGCGAAGTTCGCGCCGGGCGCCCGCGCCGCCGAGCGCGAAGGCCGCGGCGGCATCATCCACTTCGACATCGCGCCGGAGAACATCAACAAGGCCGTGCCGGTGACGATCGGCGTCGAAGGTGATGCGCGCAAGAACCTCGAGTTGCTGTCGCCCATGCTCGAGCACCGCGCCCGCGCGCCGTGGTTCGAGCAGATCGCCGCGTGGAAGCGCGATTATCCGTTCCGCTACAAGCGCGACGAGCGCGAGTTCCACCTCAAGCCGCAGGCGGTGATCGAAGAGCTTTATAAGCAGACCCAGGGCAACGCGATCATCACCACCGGCGTGGGTCAGCACCAGATGTGGGCCGCGCAGTTCTTCCAGTTCTCGCGCCCGCGCCAGTGGATCACCTCCGGTGGACTCGGCACGA
Source organism: Phycisphaeraceae bacterium (assembly GCA_048621015.1). Lineage (GTDB taxonomy): Bacteria > Planctomycetota > Phycisphaerae > Phycisphaerales > Phycisphaeraceae > JBMCXL01. The sequence goes on along the minus strand of JBMCXL010000334.1, from coordinate 1,595 downwards.
TGGGCTACGGCGTGCCCGCCTCCGTCGGCGCCAAGCTCGGCGTGATGACGCTCGGCGAGGACATGCCCGTGATCAACATCGATGGCGACGGCAGCTTCTGCATGACCGCCATGGAGATGACCACCGCCGCACAATACGGCATCCCCGCCAAGACGATCATCCTCAACAACGATTTCCAGGGGATGGTGAAGCAGTGGCAGGATCTTTTCTATGAAGAACGCTACAGCCACACGCAGATGCACAATCCCGACTTCGTGCAGCTCGCCGAGGCGATGCACTGCAAGGGCTTCCGCGTGACGAAGGAAGCGGACCTCGCAGAGACCATGGCCCAGTTTCTCGCGCACGAGGGCCCGGCGGTGATGGATGCGCTCGTCGAGAAAAACGAGCACGTGTATCCGATGCTCCCCGCGGGCAAGACGGTGGACGACATGGTGCTGGGGCCCGTGGAGTAAATGGGCGCAGATGATCCCGCCCTTCGCTCGCAGACTCGCTCAGGATGGGCGTTAACACCTGCATAACGCCCGTCCTGAGCGCAGCGAAGGGCGCGATTCCCCTGCTACAATCCCCCCATGCGACACCTGCTTCCCGCCCTCGCCGTTCTTCTCACGCTCATCGCCTGCGACCTCAGCAGTGCCCAGCCCGCGCGCGATGACGTCACGTTCGAAGTCGCCTTCGAAAACCTGCGCTTCGACCGGCGGCCGCTGCTGCTGATCCCCGGCCCCGAAGCCGACGAACAGCGCCTCTACGTCGTCGAGCAGGTCGGCCGCATCACCAGCTTCCCCAACAATCCCGACGTCACCGAAGACCAGAAGCGCCTCGTCATCGACATCAGCGAACAGGTGCGCAGCCCCGTGCGCGGCAGCGGCCGGCGCGGCGGTAACGAGGAAGGCCTGCTCGGCTTCGCCTTTCACCCCGACGCACGCGAAAACCGCCGCGTCTTCCTGCACTACTCCGCGGCCGACGACCCGCGCCGCAACGTCCTCTCCGAATGGACCCTGCGCGACGACGGCACCATCGACCCCGACTCCGAAAAGATCCTTCTCGAAGTCGAGCAACCCTGGGGCAACCACAACGGCGGGCACATCGCCTTCGGCCCGGACGACGGCTACCTTTACATCACCCTCGGCGACGGCGGGTCGGCCGGCGATCCGCACAACAACGGCCTGAACACCGGCACCCTCCTCGGCGCCATCCTGCGCATCGACGTCGATCGCGCCGAAAACGACAAGCCCTATGCCATCCCCGAGGACAACCCCTTCGTCAACGACCCCGACGCGCGCGACGAGATCTACGCCTACGGCCTGCGCAACGTCTGGCGCTTCTCGTTCGATCCCGAAACCGGCAACCTCTGGGCCGGCGACGTCGGCCAGAACGCCTACGAGGAGATCGACCTCATCGTCAACGGCGGCAACTACGGCTGGAACGCGCGCGAAGGATTCCATGCCTTCCGCGGTGGTGAGAAAACAGACGACATGATCGATCCCGTCCACGAATACAGCCGCGGCGATGGCGTCTCCGTCACCAGCGGCTACGTCTACCGCGGCAGCGACGTGCCCCAGCTCCGTGGAGCCTACATCTTCGGCGACTACGGCAGC
>JBMCXL010000333.1:0-3797 GCA_048621015.1 Phycisphaeraceae bacterium | reverse complement strand
GATCGTGTTCGACCAGGGGCTGGGCGACCTGTTCGTCATCCGCGTGGCCGGCAACATCGTGGCGCCGTCGCAGGTGGGCAGCGTGGAGTTCGCGGCCGAGCGTTTCGGCACGCACCTGGTGGTGGTGCTGGGTCATTCCATGTGCGGGGCGGTGGTGAGCACGCTGGAACAGCTCGAACGTCCCGCGCAAAGCCGTTCGCCGAACCTGGGGGCGATCGTCGGCCGGATCCGGCCCGCCGTGGAGCCATTGATGGAAACGGACCTGCGACACGACAGCGACGCGCTCGTCAGGCACGCGGTGCGGGCCAACATTCGTGCCTCGGCCGATCGCCTGCGGCACGGATCGGCAATCCTCGAGAACCTGATCGAAAACGACGAACTGCTGGTGGTAGGGGCGGAGTATGCGCTCGACAGCGGCGTGGTCGATTTCTTCGACGGACTGCCGGATGCCGGTTGACCACCGGCACGCTGCCGGTGGTGCAGTCTCGCACGTAGCCGCCGCCGGTGTGCGCTGCCGATGACAACGCGCCGCGCCCTCGCCGCAGGATGCCGGGATGCACACCGCGGCCGGGCAATGGCCGGCCGCGCGATCGTGCGGTGATGAGCCTCGTCACCGCTGCACGCGATGCGCACGGTCATCCGCGGCGTGCCGCGCCATGACCGGGTTCCCCTTGCCGAAGCAGGTAGCGCTTTGCCATGGCAGCCAGTGAACGAACGAGTTCCGCAGCCGGGCGATACGTGGGCGTTTCCCGGCGCCGCGTGGAGGACGAGCGGCTGCTGACCGGCAGGGGCTGCTTCGTCGCGGATGTCAGGGTTCCGCGCTGTCTTCATCTGTGCTTCGCCCGCAGTCACGTGGCCCACGGACGCGTCACGCGGTGCCGCGTGGATGACGCCGGCGCGGCGCCGGGCGTGGTGGCCGTGATCACGGGCCATGACCTGCGACACGTCGAAGGACCAGGTGTCAATCCGGTCATGGCGGCGATCCACGCGCCACGATTTCCCGTGCTCGCGGTCCGCCACGTGATGGCGGTGGGCGAGCCGGTCGCGGCGGTGGTGGCGGAGACGGCGGAGGCGGCGCGGGACGCGGCCGAGCGGGTGCAGCTCGAAGTCGAGCCGCTGGAGCCGGTGCTCGACCCGCAGGGGGAGGGGCCGCGGCTGTTCGCCGCCATTGCCGGAAACGAGTCCATCGCGGGTCGCTGGCAGGCCGGGGACATCGAAGCCGCCTTCTCGCGTGCGGACGTTGTTGCCCATGCCGATATCGAATACGCGCGCATCGCGCCCGCCCCGCTCGAGCCGCGAGCGTGCCTGGCCGTGCCGGACGAATCGAGCGGCGTGATGACGGTATGGCTGTCGACGCAGACGCCGCACCGCGCCCGCGCCGATCTTGCCAGCGCTCTCGGTATCGAGGATTCGGCAGTGCACGTCATCGCGCCGGATGTCGGGGGCGCGTTCGGGATGAAGGCATCGCTGTATCCCGAGGAGCTGGCCGTGGCGTGGGCAGCACGCGAGCTCGGCCGGCCGGTGCGCTGGGTCGCAACGCGCTCGGAGGAAATGTTGTCCGCGACACAGGGACGCGGCGCCCGGCTTCGCGGCGAGCTTGCGCTGACGCGGCAGGGCACCATGCTCGGGTTGCGCGCGCGCGTTCTCTTCCCGCTGGGGCACTGGCTGCCGTTCAGCGCCGCGGTGCCCGCGTGGAACGCGGGTCGCATCCCGCCGGGCCCGTATCTCGTCGATGCAGTGGACATTGCCAGCCGCGCCGTGCTCACCAGCACCGCGGCGGTCGGCATCTACCGCGGCGCGGGAAGGCCGGAGGCGGCGATGCTGCTGGAAAGGCTCGTCGACGATGCAGCCCGGAGGCTCGCCATGGATCCCGCCGATCTGCGCCGGCGCAATTTCGTGCCCGCGGAACGGTTCCCGTACCCGACGCCGACGGGCCAACTGCTCGACTCCGGAGACTACGGGGCAACGTTCGAAGCCGCGTGCGACGCGGCCGACTACCCTGCACTGCGCGAGACGCAGGAAAGGCGTCGCGTCAACGGCGAGCTGGTGGGAGTGGGCCTCGCGTTCTACCTCGAACCGTCGGGGCGGGGCTTCGAGAGCGCACGTCTGCAGCTGCGCCCCGACGGCAGCATCCTGCTCGCGAGCGGTTCGAGCGCGCAGGGACAGGGGCGCGAGACCGCCTACGCCCAAGTGGTGGCCGATGCGCTGCAGGTCCCCGTGGAGCGCATCGAGGTCATTTACGGGGATACGGCCCGCTGCCCCAAGGGCATCGGTGCGCTCGCGAGCCGCAGCACGCCGATCGGGGGCGGGGCGATCGTGCAGGCGGCCCGGGAGCTCGTCGACCACGCGCAGCCGATCGCGGCACGGCTGCTGCAATGCGAACGATCGGATCTCGAGCAGGCAGGGGGCGGTTTCCGGGTGCGGGGCGACGCCGGCCGGTGTGTGAGCTGGGAGCAGGTCGCCGGCGCCGCGGTCTCCGGGAGGCCGCGCGCGAAGGCGGTGCTCGAGGCCGGCGTCAGCTACGAGGCGCCGGGCGAGGCATGGGGCTGCGGGTGCTGCGTGGCGCTGGTTTCCATCGATGCCGAAACCGGCAGTCTCTCGGTGGAGGGGATCACATGGGTCGACGACGCCGGCAATGTCGTCAATCCCATGCTGGTCGAGGGCCAGATCCTGGGCGGCATCGCGCAGGGAATCGGCGAGGCCCTGATGGAGCGCGTAACCTACGACGAGGCCGGCCAGCTCACCAGCGGCACGTTCATGGACTACGCGCTGCCGAGGGCAGCGGACGTTCCGCCGGTCGTGTTGTCTCGCACGGTTTCGCCGTCGCCGCACAACCTGCTGGGCGCCAAGGGCGTGGGGGAAGCCGGCTCCATCGCCACCCCGGCCGCGGTGCTGAACGCAGCCATGGACGCGCTGGCGCCTCTGGGCGCCGGCAATCTTGCCCTGCCGTTGACACCGGAACGAATATGGCGCGCCATCCGCGACGCGGCGCGAGAGGAGTGAACGTCGATGAAGTACTCGAGACAGGAGGCAAAGGCCTACGCCCGCGAGCACATGAGAGGGATCTGGGCGGCCACGCTGACGCCGTTCACGCACGAGCTGGAAGTGGACGAGGAGGGCTTTCGCCGCAACCTTCGCCACTGGATCGACGATCTGCACATCGACGGGTTCTTCGTCTGCGGCAAGCAGGGCGAGTTCTTCTCGATGTCGGTGCCCGAGCGCAAGCGAAGCTTCGAGCTGGCGGTCGAGGAGGCCGGAGGCAGGGCCGGCACGATCATGTCCTGCTCGGATCAGAACCTGGACACGGTCATCGAGCTGGCCCGCCATGCGCAGGCCATTGGCGCCGATTACATCGTCGTCCACAGCCCGGTGCTGCATTTCCTCACCGACGTCGACGACACCGTGTACGAGTATTACCGCTACATCAGCGAGCAGGTGGATATCGGCATCGCGATGTGGAGTCATCCCGATGCGGGATACCTGATGAGCCCGGAGCTGTGCGCGCGGGTGGCTGAGCTGCCCAACATCGTCGCCATCAAGTACAGTGTGCCGCGGGAGATGTACGCCCGGCTGACGGAGCTCGCCGGCGACCGGCTGATCGTCAGCACCGCTTCCGAGGCGGAGTGGCTCGACAACATCATCGAGCTGGGATGGCAGGTCTACCTGTGTTCGACGCCGCCGTTTCTCATGCAGACGCGTGTCGACCAGCGCATGCGCGAGTACACGGCGCTCGCCATGCGCGGCGAGATCGGCCGGGCCCGGGAGGTGAGCCGCAGTCTCGATCCGGTGCGCGAGGC
>JBMCXL010000332.1:0-3805 GCA_048621015.1 Phycisphaeraceae bacterium | reverse complement strand
ATCTCGATCTGCGCGTGAACGATCAACCCGTCGGCAGCACCGTGTCGGCGAACAACGGCGTGCGCGTTCGCATCACGTGTCACGCGGAAGCCGAGATCCGTTCGGCCGTGCTGATCTGTGGCGAGCACGTGTTGCGTCGCTGGACGCCGAACGCGCTGGACGTGGTGCTGGACGAGACGATCCGCGCCGATGAGCTGCCCGGCCGCTGGCTTTATCTGCGTCTTCAGCAGGCCGACGGTGAGCGCGCGTGGACCACGCCGATCTGGTTGGAGTTGGATGCGCCTGCCGCTTCGCACGGTCTGGCGCGCTGGGACGAGCCGGACCCGGATCGCGTGCGCATCGATGAAGCAGAGGCGGCGGCTGCACGGCATTACCTGTCGGCGGTGCGCGACTATCTCGAACGCGAGGAAGACGCCGCACAGTTTCGAGAGATTCAGCCAGTGCGCATGCTGACGGAATCGAACGGTCGCGCGGCGCTGTTTTTCTGCCGTTACGGGCGACGGCGCGATCCGATGCAGATCCGCTGGTATCCTGATTTCGAGATGCCGCGCATCCGGTACGATTGGGGTTACGATGATTTCGGTGCGGTGCACGAGCTGAAGCGGGCGGCGGCGGGCGGCGGTCCGGAGCGTGCAGGCACACCCTCGCGTGGCCCATCTCCAGGCGAACAGGCATGAGCGAGCAGACCCAACCCATGACACGCAGTCGCCAGGTCGCGCAATCGCTGCGCCGGGAGATTCAGCGCGGACGGTGGTCGGTCGGCGAGAAGCTGCCTTCCTCGCGTCAGATCGCCGCGGAGCATGGCATCAGCCTGAACACGGCGCATGCGGTGCTTCGGCATCTGGAGGCGCTGTCGTTGATCGAATGTCGGCCGCGCCGTCGGCCGGTCGTGCGCAGTCGGGAGGGGGATCATGTGGCCGCGCGCGCGCGGCTGGTGGCGATGATCAGTCACACGGGCACGTCGCTGCCGCGCGATCGGCACACGTCGCCGGACATGTTCTTCGCGGCCGAGCATGTGCTGACGGGCGCGGGTTACGTTCTGACGAACCTGCCGCAGAAGTTGACCTGCGACGCGGATCGACCGGCGCTGTTGCAGCACCTGGATGAGTTGGGCGGGGAGCTGGCCGGTGTGATCGTGTTGGCGCAGACGAGTGCGGGCCACAACCTGACCGAGGAGTTGCTTGCGCGTGATATTCCCGTGGTGCAGATCGGTCGGCCGTACGAGTCGCGCGTCGATCATTACGTTGAGCCGGACTTCGCGCACGGCGGGCAGGCGGTCGGGCGGATGCTCGGTGCGCTGGCCTGTCGAAAGCTCCTGTTCATTCACACAACGCCGTTGTACTTTCGGCATAAGCGCACGTTGACGGGGCTGGTGCAGGGGTATCTCGATCTTGATGCGCCGCTGCCGGTGATTGATCGTCAGCAGTCGCCCGACGGCTACAGCAATGAAGAGCAGGGCTACCGCGCGATGAAGATGTACCTGGAGCGTCACGATCCGCCGGAGGGTGTGTACGCGGTGGGCGATTACGTGGCCAAGGGCGCGATCGCGGCGTTGCGCGAGGTGGGTTTGCGCGTGCCGGCGGATGTGAACGTGCTGGGGGCGACGGGGTTGGAGATTAGCCAGTATTTCGATCCGCCGTTGACGGTGCTCGGTCGGCCGTTGCAACAGATGGGCGCCGCGGCGGCGGAGATGCTGCTGGCGCTGATAGACGAGCCGAGCGACGTGCCGAGCGGGCAGGACATTCCCTGTGCGTTGACCCTGCGACGGACCGTGCGGCTGACCGATGCCGTGCGCGAGGCGCTGAGCGACTGCGAGCAAGTAACTGTGGAAGACGAATCCGATGTCGGCGCGACCTGAGACACAAGCTCTGTCCATGCTGCCCGGTGGGACGCTGCTGTCGCGCATTTGCGTTTATGCCGGCGAAGCACCCGATGGTCAGCGCGGCGGCACACCGCACATGCACCTGGCGTGCAGCGAGATGTATTACGTGCTGCGCGGCGAAGGCGCGGTCGAGTTTCTCAATTACGAAGGGTTTCAGTGCCACGCGGTGCGCCAGGACACGGCGCTGACATTCACGCCGGGCACGATTCACCGTCTGATCAACCCGAACGGTGATCTGGAAGTGCTCGTGCTGATGCAGAACAAGGGTCTGCCCGAGCGCGACGACGTGGCGGTGACGTTTCCGGAGGCGACGATGCGCTCGGCCGAAGCGCACGACGCGGCGCTGCGCGTGGCAGAGGAGGCGGATGCCGCGCGGCGGTGCGAACTTAGCGTGCGCGGATTTCTTGAATTGAAGGACGCGTTCAAGGCGGACCCGGAGCAGGGCCGGCGCAGACTGGAACGGTTCTATGCGCTGGCGATCGAACGTCGCCGCGCCCTGTTCAACCAGTGGCGCGCCGTGATCCGTGATGGGCCGCAGTCGCTGGCGCAGGCCGACCTTGAACGACTCGATCAGCTCGAACAGGGCTCGACCGCGCCGTTGCACGCCGGCCGTGTCATGCCGGTGACAACCGGCGGGCGCGAAGTGCTGGGGTTCTGCGGGCGGATCAATCCTTATCATCCCCGCGAACCCGAGGTGCACACGCCAGAAGGTGTGCGCGCGGGCTGATCGATGCGTGCTCGTCAAGTGGCGAACAACGGAAAGGAATCGTGCGATGAGTGATGTTCGGGACACGCGGCTCAGTCCGCAGCGATGCGCGGTGTTCAGCTTGGTCGGCTGTGTGTTGGTCGTTGGTGTTGTGACGTTTGGCGCGCCGGCGGTGCTGGCCGAGGACAACAGTTTCAGTGAGGACTTCGAGTCGGCCGCGGCCGGTGATGTGCCGACGAGCGGGGCGGTGACTTCCGCCAGCGCTGATGCGCGCGTGGATGTGGTGGGCGAAGGCACCACGCCGGCCGATCCGTTCGGCAGCGCGGACGACGCGGGCAATCAGAGCTTGCGGCTTGAAGATGGAAGCACGACCCAGGATGCGCGCGTCAAGTTCCCCGCCGCCGGCCTCGACGAACCGATGGTCGCGGGCACCCTGCGCTTTCGCGTTTACGTCGAGCAGAGCGAGGCGACCGGCTTCGATCGGCCGCTGGTAAACGTCAAGCTCGGTCACGACGGCGCCGCCGGCGGGTCGTTCAAGAGTGAGCAGATCGGGCCGTGGCTGCGATTGGGTAGTCCTGACGCGGACGGCCTGACCGTGGTTGGGGGGCCGGACATGGACAACACCGCCGCGCTCAATGAGCCACACACCGTCACGATTGCTTTTGATGCAGGCGCCGGCACCTGGACCGGCACGGTCGACGGCGAGCCGATGACCGCGGACGACGGTGAGACGATCACCTTCCCGTTCCGTTCGAATGTCGCGGCGATCAGCCAGGTCGAGCTGCAATCGGGCTTTGGCTCGGCGGACAAGTCGCGGGCCTACATCGACGACATCACGCTGACCAGCTCCGATGCATCCAGCGAAGCCGACGAATGATCAGGCGCGGCCTACCAAGGCGACGCCCCGCGCGCCCGCGCGAGGCTTCCAGGAGAAAACACTCGATGCGCCATCACCAGCTCATTCTGCGTGGCCACCTTGCCTTCACGCTCGCTGAGCTGCTGATTGCCCTTTTGATCGTCATGATTCTGATTGCGCTGCTGCTGCCAGTGTTGCGGCATGCGCGGCGCACGGTGAAAGAGATCGCCTGCGGCAACAACCTGCATCAGGCGGGTCTGGCGCTGTTCAATTACGCGGTCGATCATGATGATTATCTGCCCTACGGCGACCGGCGAATACCACCGAACCATCAGCGCATCGCTTATGCGCACAACAGCCT
>JBMCXL010000331.1:0-3811 GCA_048621015.1 Phycisphaeraceae bacterium | reverse complement strand
GGGAGAGGGTTTCGCAGCGCCTGCGCAAAAGTGTCGGGAGGTGAGCTTGGGGGAAGGGCGTTGAGGCGGTGCGCTGTTGCCTGCACACGCTACGCTTGGATTGGGGCCGCGCTACCGGGAAGACTGCTCCGCTTCGAGGCGGCTCTGGATGCGCAGGATGCCGCGGCGGATGTCGGCGGCGGACTTGTAGTCGGCCTTGTCCGGGTTCTTGGGGCGCAGGATGGCGGAGGTGAGCCGGTGCAGGTGCTTGTAGGCCGCGCCTTGCTTGTCCACCTTCACCAGGTGGCGCAGCTCCGGGTGCTTGTGCGGCTGATTGATCTGCACGGCGAGGTAGAACGAATCGACGCCCTTGTCGACCTTGCCGTGCACCTCGCGCATGATCTGGCTGGTGACTTTGCCGCTTTCGAGCATCTGCCCGAGCATGCGCTGGATCTGGCTGGTGCGCATCATTTCGGAGAACAGGGACTTGAGCATGTTGCTGCGCTCGAACTGCTCGCCGAAGCGCACGGCCGAGCCGAAGTCGACGAACCCGACGCCGTCCTCGGTGAGCACGAAGTTGTCGAGGCGCAGGTCCAGGTGCATGATGCCGGCCTGCTCGTGCAGGGCGGTGAGCAGGTCGGCGCTCTGGCGCGCGAAGGTGAGCTGATCGATCGGCGTGGAGCGGTTGCGCAGCCAGTTCATGTGCAGCTCGCGCACGAAGCCGCGGTCGTCCTTCTCGATCGCCAGCGCGCTGGGCACGCGGCAGCGATACTCCTCGCCCAGGTCGCGCTGGAGCAGCTTGAGGAACGCCGCCTCGCGCGTGAGGAAGGTGGGGAAGACAGTGTTGACCAGCTTGTGCGCGCGGCGCTGGAGGTCGGCGTCGTCCACCTCGGCGTACTTCTGGCGAAGGCGCCAGAGCACGTGGTCGTAGGAGGGCACCTGCTTGCGCACGACGTAGCCATAGGGCACGTCGACGGCGCGCAGCAGGTCGACGTGATAGGTGAAGCGGTCGGTGACGTCGCCGGGCTGGAGCAGTTGGGTTTTGCGCGCGATGAAGTAGTAGCCGCGCGTCGCCAGCGGCGGCAGGCGCAGCCCGAACGGGGCGACCCAGACATCGGTGGGCCCTTGTTCGAGGACGAAGCCGCGACGGTCGTCGTAGCTTTCGGCGAGCCGGCGCACGGTGTGCTCTTTCTGGCCGACGAACACGAACACGCCGCCCCAGCGCAGGCGCGGGAAGATCTCGTCGGGCAGGTGCGGCTCGGGGCGCGTCGCGATGAGACAGTCGGCGGGCGTTTCGGCGAGCGCGGGATCGCCGCTGCGCCCGTGCACGCGGCCGGCCATTTCGTGGCGCACCGCGCGGCGATGCACCGCGGCGACGAGCCGATCGACACGACTGGCGCCGGGCACACCACGGGTGATGCGCGCCGGCGTCGGCGACGCGGGCGCAACGTCGTGGTGGTCGGCCTCAGCCGCATCAAGGGTCATGCTGGCTCTGCGCATACAAACACTTCCCCCGCCTGTCGCGCGGGCTCCACCCGTTCTCCTATCGACCCGTCAGGGGGCCGCATGAAGCGCGCGAGGCGGTTTTTTTGCCGAGGGATCGGCCGGGGGGAGGGTCGAGGCGGTGTTATTTTAGCGTGCGCGCCGGAGGCGGCGAGGGTGGAATTTTCTGGCGGGTGTTCGATCGACAGATCCCGCCCTTCGCTGCGCTCAGGACGGGCGTTGGGGGAACGGGCGTCGGCGCTGGTGGTTTACGCGATGTCGCGCACGCAACGAAAGCCCGCGTTGGTCGTGGCGCTGTCGGGGGTGTTGCCGGTGCGCGCGGCGACGCGGTAGCGGTTGCAGTAGGTGTAGTGGCAGAGGTGGCTGCCGCCTTTCTGGAGCTTGTGCGTGAGGTTGCCCTGGTGGCACGGGCCCTTGGGGTTGTGGCGCGTCTCGGGGGATTCGGGCAGGTGCCAGTCGGGGCTGAACCATTCGTTGCACCACTCCCAGACGTTGCCGGAGACGTTGTGCAGATCGTAGCCGTTGGCAGGGAACGCATCGACGGGGCAGGTGCCCGCGTAGCCGTCGTCGGCGGTGTCTTTCTCGGGAAACTTGCCCTGCCAGATGTTGCAGCGGTGCTTGCCGCGCGGTTCGAGCGTGTCGCCCCAGGGATAGATCTTCTGTTCGAGACCGCCGCGCGCGGCGAATTCCCATTCAGCCTCGGTGGGCAGGCGCTTGCCGGCCCACTGCGCGTAGCGGATCGCGTCGTTCCACGAAACGTGCACGACCGGATGATCCATGCGCCCGCGTAGATCGCTGCGCTCACCGTACGGCCGGCGCCAATGCGCGCCCGGCACGGCGAGCCACCATGTCAAACCCTGCACCGCGTGTGTCTTTGCCAAACGGTCGGCATACTTGGCCGGCAGGTGATAACGAAAGACGAACGACCAGCCGAAGCGCTCCGCGTCGGTGATGTAGCCGGTGTCTTCGATGAACTTCTCGAACTGCGCGTTGCTGACGGCGCACGCGTCGATGTAGAACGGATCGACGGTGACTTCGCGCACCGGCCCTTCGCCGTCGGCTTCCCAGCGCTGGTCGCTGTCGGTGCCCATGAGAAACGCGCCGCCTTCGATGCGCACCATGCCGTCGGTCGAGCCTTCGGCGGCGTGGGCGATTTGCTCGGCCGTCTCGACCTCGATCAGCGGCGGCAGGTTGCCGGCGCGCGTGCCCTGGCGGGCGATGGTGGTCGACTGGCTGAACTGCGCGGTGCTGGGCGTGCAACAGGCTTTCTTGGCGGGGGACTGCTGGGTCATAAGCGGTCTATTTTACGGGAGGTGGGGCTATCGGGTGAAGCCGGCCACCGAAACCTTCTCCCGCCGGGAGAGGGTGCCGAGCAAGTAGCGCCACATTCGCGTGTGAAAGTCCAACGAGGCGGGTGAGGGGATCACCGTCGACCGGTGATGTGCTTCCGCGAGGCAGACGCAAGGTAGACGACGACCCCCTCACCCCGGCCCTCTCCCGGCGGGAGAGGGGGCCGATCCGCCGCGCGATGCCCCCGTCGATGCTGTATACTCCACGATTCGCGATACCGGCCGACCTCCCCCACCCACCGCAGGATTCTCACCGTGCCCGAACTGCCCGAACGCAAGCCGATCATCGGTGGCAACTGGAAGATGAACCTCCACCGCCAGGACGCGATCGACCTCGCCAAGGCCGTGGCCGACCGCGCCGGCGACCATGCCGACGTCGTGCTCTGCCCCGCCTATCCGTATCTGGCCACGGTCAGCGAAACGCTCTGCGCCCACGGCACGACGCACGTCACCGTCGGCGGCCAGAACGTCTACCACCAGGCCGAGGGCGCCTACACCGGCGAGGTCAGCACCGGCATGCTCAAGGACGTCGGCGCCCAGTGGGTCATCCTCGGCCACTCCGAGCGCCGCCACGTCATCGGCGAAAGCGACGTGCTCATCAATGCGAAAGTCCACGCCGCGCTCAACGCCGGCCTGAAGGTCATCCTCTGCATCGGCGAGACACTCGACCAGCGCGAAGCCAACCAGACCGACGCCATCAACGCCGGCCAGCTCAGCCTCGGCCTCGCGGGTGTCACCGCCGGCCAGACCGAGCACATCGTCATCGCCTACGAACCGGTCTGGGCCATCGGCACCGGCAAGACCGCCACCCCCGACGACGCCCAGGCCGCCCACGCCGCCATCCGCAGCCACCTGACCTACATGTTCGGCGAGCAGACCGCGCTCCAGATGCGCATCCAGTACGGCGGCTCGGTCAAGCCCGACAACGCCAAGGACCTGTTCAGCCAGAACGACATCGACGGCGGCCTGATCGGCGGGGC
>JBMCXL010000330.1:0-3826 GCA_048621015.1 Phycisphaeraceae bacterium | reverse complement strand
CCGGCAGCACCACCATCGTGCGCAGCGCAATCGCCATGTCCATGTTGCCCGCGAAATCCGTGTAACCCACCGCGCCGCCATACGGCCCGCGGCGCGTCGGCTCCAGTTCGTCGATGATCTGCATCGCGCGCACCTTCGGCGCTCCGCTCACCGTCCCCACCGGCAGCGTCACGCGCAGCGCATCCCACGCGCTCTGCCCGTCGCGCAGCTTGCCCGTCACCGTGGACGACAAATGCATCACGTGGCTGTAGCGCTCCACTTCCAGCACGGCCGGCAGCTCCACGCTTCCGGGGGCCGCGACGCGCCCGACGTCGTTGCGCCCCAGGTCCACGAGCATGATGTGCTCGGCCCGGTCTTTCGGATCGTTCTGCAACTCCGCTTCGAGCTGCGCATCCTCCTCGGGCGTGCGCCCGCGCCGGCGCGTGCCCGCGAGCGGCCGATTGGTCAGCACGCCGTCCTCCACGCGACAGAGAATCTCCGGGCTGGAGCCGACGAGCATGCCGCCGTCGATCTGCAGGTAGAACATGTAAGGCGAGGGGTTCACCACGCGCAGCGCACGGTAGATGTCGAACGGATCGACAGGTGTGCGCCGCTCGAAGCGCTGGCTCGGCACCACTTGAAAGATGTCGCCGGCCGCGATGTACTCTTTCGCCTTGCGCACCGCGTCGCGATAACCCGTCGCGCCCATCGTGGACGGCCCCGGCGGCGACGGCGGCGAATCCAGGTCGACGTGATCGCCCGTCGCCAGCTCCGCGCCGTCGCTGCCAACCGGCTCGCGCGGCGTCACCAGCCGATGCACCAGCGCATCGAGCTGCGCCTCGCCCGCTGCGTACGCCGCCTCCGCCGACGCGTGCTCGTCCATCAAGACATGCGTGATCGCGAGCATCGTCTTCTGCACGTGATCGAACGCGACCACGTCGAAATAAAGCTGCATGTGCAGGTCGGGCAGGTGCCGATCGTCCGGCGGCGGCGCGGTGAGCTTGTCGCCTTCGAGATAGCGCACCGTGTCGTAGCCGGCGTAACCCAACCAGCCGCCGGTGAAGCGCGGCAGGCCCGGCACGTCCACGAGGCGCCACGTGGCGGTGAGCCGGTCCATCTCCTGAAGCGGATCGTCGCTGTGATATCGGCGCGACTGCGACGTCTCGCGATGATCGCGATACTCGACGTCATGCCCGCGCGCGATCACCTCCGCGACCGGCCGACTGCCAAGGAAGCTGTACCGGCCGACGCGCGCGCCGTCCACGACCGACTCGAACAGGAAGCTCGGCGCCATGCGCTGGTCCGGTCCGACGAGCCGACGATACGCGAGCACCGGCGTCAACTGATCGCTGAACAACCGGCGATACATCGGCACGAGCACACCGCTCGACTGCGCCGCCGCGTCGGTGGCGAGTCGCTGGAACGTCTCGAACTCGGGGAGCGTGTGGGGCATGGTGTGGGAATGTCGAATGATCAATGACCAATGACCAACCGTTCAGGCCCTCTCACCCCCCTCCCTTGAGGGAGGGGCCAGGGGAGGGTGAGGGCTGGAAGTTCAGCAGCGCTTCATGACGCAAATCGTACTCGTAATCGTGCTTGTGATCGTAATCGAGGCAGCATGTCGATTACGATTACGAGCACGAGTACGACACATGGTGGAGCAGAGCGCTTCCGGTCTTCACGCGCTCACCCTCCCCCTGCCCCTCCCTCAAGGGAGGGGGGGTTGAGAAGGCAATTTGGACATTCATCATTCGACATTCCGCTGCTCCTCCCCCGGCTCGAAATTCGCCTGCTCGCCGCGCATCTTCTTCTCGGCGTACTTCTTGATCCACGTCTCGAAGCTGCGTCCCGCGGCCGGGTCCTTGCCGGAGCAGACCAGGCGGGCGATCTGGTCGGCGGGGAGGGTCAGCCGATCCGAGCCGTCCGTGGGCATGACGCGCACGACCAGGCCCTGGCCCGGCCGCTCCTGCCGATCGTAGACGAACCCCTCGATCGACCGGCCGTCGTGCAGGTCGATCGTCACGTCGCCGCGGTAATCGAAGGCGATCTCCACCGCCCGGCGCCGCTGCTCGGGCGTGTCGACCGGCGGGGCGTGGCCCTCATAGGATGGCTCCGTCTCGCTCGGGTTGGGCGATTCGCTCATGGCGAATAGTCTATAGTAGAAGAACTCAGGAGACAGGAGACCAGGAGAACAGGAGCGGGCGGCGGAGCGGATGCGGCGATCGCAGTTGCCCGCCCATCAGGGCGGCGGAAGCGCGGCGATCCGAGCACGGCCGGCCAAAGTCGCTTCCGCCTCCTGCCCTACTGCTCTCCGGTCTCCTGTTCTACTCCAAAGGCCCCGCATGAAAATCGACAGCTTCCTCCAGCACTATCAGCTCCAGTCCAACCCCTTCCAGGCGGAGGAGGCCCGGCACGACCCCGTCTTCGACCGGCTCGCCGACGCGAGCACGAACCATCCCGATTTCGCCAAGATCGTCGGCCGGCTCGACAAGCCCAGCACGGCCGTGGTCTTCGGCGAGAAGGGCTCCGGCAAGACCGCCATGCGGCTGCTGATCGGCAAGTACATCGACCGGCACAACGCCGAGCACCCCGACGAGCGCGTGCTCGTGGTGCCCTACGACGATTTCAATCCGGTGCTGGACAACCTGGCGCGGAGCGTGCGGCAGGACGGCCACAAGGTGCTGCAGCGCTTCCGGCTCGAAGACCACCAGGACGCGATCCTGGCGCGGGCGGTGACGGAGCTGGTCGACGCGCTGCTGGGGGAAGGCTCGGGCAGCGGCCGCAACGGCGAGCCGGTGCGCCTGCCGGAGGAGGCGGAGCGTGCGATCAAGGCGATGCCGCGCCAGCGGCGCGTGGACCTGGCGGTGCTGGCGGCGTTGTACGACCATCCGCAGGCCGGCTCGATCGAGCCGCGCTGGCGCAGGCTGCGCGCCAGGCTCGGGTTGCACTGGCGGCTGCCCCTGTCGTGGGCGAAGTATGCCGCGGGGGTGTTGACGGGGCTGACCGCCGGCTTCGCGATCGCGGTCGCGGCGATCGGCACCGAGCCGCGCTGGGTGGTGACGACGCTGGTGGTCGTCGCGGTCGCGGCGGCCGTGCTGTGGGGCTACTGGCTGTGGCGGCAGACGAAGCTGTGGTGGCTGGCGCGGCGCGCGGCGAAGGACCTGCGCGCGGTGAACCGTTCGGTCGGAGAGCTGCGGTCGCTGCTGGCCCTGCTCAGCCCGGCGGACCTGGCGCGCCAGCCGCTGCCGACCGCGCATCACGATGACGACCATTCCCCCAGCGATGCGCGCTATCAGCTCACGCGCCGGCTCGTCGGCGTGCTGAACGAACTGGGCTACGTCGGCCTTGTCGTGCTGGTCGATCGCGTGGACGAGCCGACGCTGATCAGCGGCGAGGCGGACCGCATGAAGGCGCTGGTCTGGCCGATGCTCGACAACAAGTTTCTTCAGCAGGAAGGCGTCGGGTTGAAGCTGCTGCTGCCGATCGAGCTGCGCCACCTGCTCATGCGCGAGTCGAGCGAGTTCTTCCAGGAAGCGCGCCTCGACAAGCAGAACATGATCGATCGGCTCACGTGGTCGGGCACCACGCTCTACGACCTGTGCACGACGCGCCTCAATGCCGTCCGGCCCGCGGGCGTCGAGACGATCAGCCTCACCGATCTTTTCGAGGACGGCGTCACGCGCGACGGGTTGATTGATGCGCTCGACCAGATGCATCAGCCGCGCGATGCGTTCAAGTTTCTGTACCAGGTGATCCAGGAGCACTGCCGCATGGTGCCGGAGGAGGAGCAGAACTTTTCCATCCCGCGCCTGACGCTGGAGAACGTGCGCAAGATGCAGTCCCAGCG
>JBMCXL010000329.1:0-3845 GCA_048621015.1 Phycisphaeraceae bacterium | reverse complement strand
TGATGGCGCTGGTGGGCGTGAGCATTTCGGGCATGCCGGGGCCGCCCTTGGGGCCTTCGTAGCGGATGATGACCACGTCGCCTTTCTGGATGCGTCCTTCTTCGAGGCCGGCGAGCATGTCCTCTTCGCAGTCGAAGACGCGTGCGGGGCCGGTGAAGTGCGTGCCTTCCTTGCCGGTGATCTTGGCGACGGCGCCGGTGGGGGCGAGGTTGCCCTTGAGGATACGGATGTGGCCGGTCTTCTTGATCGGGTTGTCGACGGGGCGCACGATCGCCTGGCCGTCCTTGAGGCCGGGCAGCTCGGCGAGGTTTTCGGCGAGCGTCTTACCGGTGCAGGTCAGTTGATCGCCATCGAGGAAACCGTGTTCGAGCAGGTACTTCATCACCGCGGGCGTGCCGCCGATGGACTGGAGGTCTTCCATGACGTATTGGCCGGAGGGCTTGAAGTCGGCGAGCAGGGGCGTGCGGTCGGAGATCGCCTGGAAGTCGTCGATGGTGAGCGGCACGTCCACGGCTCGCGCCATCGCGAGCAGGTGCAGCACGAGATTGGTCGAGCCGCCCAATGCGATGGCCGTGACGATCGCGTTCTCGAACGCCTGGCGCGTCATGATGTCGCGCGGCTTGATGTCGCGCTCCAGCAGTGTGTGCATCGCATCGCCCGCAGCGACACATTCCTGCTGTTTCAGTGGATCGTCCGCCGGCGTGGAGCTGGAGTAAGGCAGGCTCATGCCCATCGCTTCGATGGCGCTGGACATGGTGTTGGCGGTGTACATGCCGGCACAGGCGCCGGCGCCGGGGCAGGCGTGGCGGACGATGTCGCGGCGCTGCTCGTCGGTGATGCGGCCGCTGATGTATTCGCCGTAGCTCTGGAAGGCGGAGACGATGTCGCGCTTCTGCTGCTGGCCGTCCCACTTGGTGCATCCGGCGCGGATCGAGCCGCCGTAGACCATGATCGCGGGGCGGTTGAGCCGGCCCATGGCGATGATCGTGCCGGGCATGTTCTTGTCGCAGCCGGGCAGGGCGATGAGGCCGTCGTACCACTGGGCGCCCATGACGGTCTCGATGGAGTCGGCGATGAGGTCGCGCGACTGGAGGGAAAAGCTCATGCCGGCGGTGCCCATGGGGATGCCGTCGCTGACGCCGATGGTGTTGAAGCGCATGGGCACCATGTTCGAGCCGGCCACACCTTCGCGCACCTTGGTGGCCAGGTCGTTCAGGTGCATATTACAGGGGTTGCCCTCGAACCAGTTGGCGACGATGCCGACCTGCGGCTTGTTGAAATCCTCGTCGCGCAGGCCGACGGCATAAAGCATCGCCAGCGAAGCGCCCTGCTTGCGCTGCTGCGTGAGCGTGCTGGAGTACTTGTTGAGCTTGGCGGTCTGCGTCGTCGGCGTGGTCGTGGTCATGGTGATCTCTCCGGGGTCGAACCGGCGATTCTAGCACAGACCACACACATCGGCTCCGCTTTCAACCCCCCTCCCTTGAGGGAGGGGCAGGGGGAGGGTGAGGTGCACGATCACCTGTGCATCACCGTCACGCGCAACAGCACTCATGGTTGCATGAGGCCTCACCCTCCCTTGGCCCCTCCCTCAAGGGAGGGGGGTTGAGGTGGGGCGCTGCTGCGTTTGCATGCGCTGTAGGATGCAACGATGGCGGACACGATGCCCGTGATGCTGGACGACCAGGTGATCGAGCAGCTGGCGCGGGAACTGACCGGGCGTGCGGCGGCGCTGGTTGATCGGCGGCTGCTGGTGGGCATCGCCGGTGTGCCGGGGGCGGGCAAGAGCACGCTGGCGCAGCGGCTGCTGACGGCGGTGCACGAGGCGGGGGCGGCCGCGGCGCTGGTGCCGATGGATGGGTTTCATCTGACCAGCGCGGAGCTCCGCGCCCGCGGGCTGGTGGAGCGCAAAGGCGCGATGGAGACGTTCGATGCGGAGCGCTATATCGCGACGCTCAAGCGTTTCCGCGCAGCGGGCGTGGCGGGGCCTGTGCCGATCTACGACCGCACGCGGCACGAGCCGGTGGTGCCCGGCGACCCGGCTCAGCACGTGCAGGTGGAGACACGGTTGATTCTGACCGAGGGCAATTACCTGTTGCTGAATGAGCCGCCGTGGTCGGTGCTGGCGGAGGTGCTGGATGAGACGTGGTGGCTCGACACGCCGGTGGATCGCGCGCAGCGGTGGTTGATGCAGCGGCATCGCGCCGGCGGGCGCAGCGAGGACGAGGTGCGGCAGCGGTGCGGAAACGATCGGCGCAACGCGGAACGCGTGGTGCAGCGCAGTCGCGCGCCGGATCGCGTGGTGTGTTGGAGGGCGTGATCGAACAAACAGCGTCAAGATAGCCCGCCCTCGACGGGGGCGCGGTGCGGCTTGAACACTTTGCGGCGCTGGCGTGGTGTTCGGGTGTCGCCGCGCCCCCGTTGGGGGCGGGCTAGGGGGAGTGTGTTGTTGTGTTTCAGCAACCCGGCGCGCTGAAAGTGCCGCGGCGCTGCAGGGGGTTGAGCACGACGTTGTCGTGGCCGGGGATGATGACGTCGGCGATCTCGAGCGCTTCTTTCAGGCTTTCCTGTGCCTGGTCGACGTCGTAGGCGCCGCGCAGGACGCGGGCGTGCTCGAGGTGCTCGATGGTGGCGCAGGCGTCGCCGGCGATGAGCGTGGTGGAGCGTGGGTGGCTCAGCAGCAGGCCGCACGTGCCCGGGGTAAAGCCGGGCAGGGGAAAAAGGTCGACCTGCGGGGCGATCTGGTCGGGCGCGGGCTCGCACTTTTTGAGCAGGGCGATTTCCTGCTGGAGCAACTTGCGCGTGGCGTCATCCTCGGCGCGCTGGAACTGTTCGATGAGGCTCGGGCCGATGGATTCGCGCTCGGCTTCGCTGATGAGCCAGCGGGCGTTGGGGAAGGCGAGCAGGCCGGCGCGGTGGGCGGGTCGGAAGTTGGTGAGAAAGACGTCGCTGATGTCTTCGGGCTTGAGGCCGCTGCGTTCGGCAAGGCGGGCGGCGACGACCTCGCCGGGCAGGCCGGGGTCGACGAGGATGCGCCGGTCGCCGGCGGTGACGAGCGTGGTCGTCGCGTGCGGCGTGCGTGCCGGGCCCTGGTGTTGCCAGAGCTCGTGAACGCTGAGCGTGCCGATGCTGATGATGCGGAAGTCCATGGAGTAGGGATTGGGGGTTAGGGATTAGGGATTGGGGCTGGTTAAGCAAACCTGTCCTGGATGATCGGTCATGGGTCGTGCAATGCGAGCGCGTGTTGGTGTGCGGACACGGCTTTGCGTGCGAAAACCATAGCGCTTCAATTCGGCAACCCCAACCCCCAATCCCTAATCCCCAACCCCTACTCCTTGAAGTGATCGACGTGGGCCCAGGGCAGGGCGCCGCCGTGCTCTTCTTTTTTCTGCTGGAGGCGGTCGAGAACGGGGCGGGGCAGCAGGCGATGGAGTCGTTCGATGTCACCGCCGGAGGCGATCTGCTTGATGAGCGTGGAGCTGGTGAAGGCGTAGGTTTCGCCGGTCATGATGAAGACGGTTTCGATCTCGGCGATGGCGCGGTTGGTCAGGGCGAGCTGGAACTCGAAGTTGAGGTCGGTGACGTTGCGCAGGCCGCGGAGGATGGCGGTGGCGCCGGCGCGTCGGGCGAAGTCGACGGTGAGGCCGTGGAACTGCTCGACGACGACGTGGTCGTTGCAGTGCTCGCGCACGAGCTGCTCGATGATCTGCTGCCGCTCGTCCATGGAGAACAGTTGCGGCTTGGCGGGGTTGTGGCCGATGGCGACGATGAGGCGATCGAACAGCACCTGGCCGCGTCGGATGACGTCGAGGTGGCCGTTGGTGATGGGATCGAACGTGCCGGGGAAG
>JBMCXL010000328.1:0-3863 GCA_048621015.1 Phycisphaeraceae bacterium | reverse complement strand
CGGCTCGACCGTGCAGCGCGCCGCGCGCCAGCAGGGCGCGGCGACGATGGCGGCGCAGGACGCCGCCGAGCAGCGCGCCGACCAGGCCGCCGCCGAACGCGCCGGTGGCGGGGACGATGACGAGACGCGCAACATGTCACGCAAGCAGCGCCGCGCCGCGCAGGCGCGCCAGCGCAAGGCGGGCAGCGGCAAGCAGCAGAAGCAGCGTAAGAAGAAGAGCCGGTGAGGGGATTGTTGATTGCCGATTGCCGATTGCCGATTGCCAATTGCCGATTGCCAATTGCCGATTGAAGAAGATGGCTCGTAAACGTTGGCGAAAACGTGTGCTTGGTGGGGTGTTCGGTCTCGCCCTCGGCTGGATCGCCGCCGGTTATGCGCCCGGCGCACTGCACTCAAACCCTCTCCCGCCGGGAGAGGGTGCCGAGCAGGATGCGCCGCATTCGCGTGAAGAGGGCAACGAGGCGGGTGAGGGGGGCAGCGACGACCGGTGATCCTGCTCGCGAGGCAGACGCCGTGGTTGTTGCTGATCCCCTCTCCCTTTCCCTCTCCCAGAGGGAGAGGGGATGCATGCCGGCTGCGCCGGCGCTACAGCAACTCGCTCACCACACCATCAGCCACGAACAACCCGTCCTGCGTCAAACGCAGGTGCGTGTCGGTGTATTCGAGCAGCCCCTGCGCGACGAAACCCTCAATGAGCGTCCGGCGCGAATGATCGGCCGGCAGCGCTTCATTCAGCCAATCCAGCGCCACACCCTCGCGCAAGCGCAAGCCGAGCATGAGCTGTTCACCGATCCGCGCCTCATCATCAAGCTGCTCCACGTCGCGCACCGGCGGCGTCGGTGAACCCGCCATGTACAGGCCCAGGTGCGGCACATTCTTCCACCGCTGCCCCACCACGTGACTCGCTGCCGACGGCCCAACGCCGATCCAGTCACCATTCGTCCAGTAGAGCACGTTGTGTTTGCAGCGGTAGCGCCCGATCACCCCTTCGTCGCCACCGCCTGAACCTGAAACTTGAAACCTGGAACTTGAAACTCGCTTCGCCCAGTTGCTGATCTCGTACTGCTCGAACCCCGCCTCATCGAGGCGCTGCATCACGCGCTCGTACATCGCGCGCTCTGTCTCGTCGTCCATCGGCTCGATGTGCCCTTGCCTGCGCTTCATCGCCAGCGGCGTCTCCGGCTCGAAGATCAGGCTGTAGCACGACAGGTGCGTCGGCTCCAGCGCCAGCGCGGCGTCGAGGTCGGCGTCCAGCTCGTCCATCGTCTGACCCGGAATCGCGAAGATCAGATCGAGATTGATGTTGTCGATGCCCGCGCGCTGCGCCAGCGCCGCCGCCTTCGCGACCGACGCCGGTTCATGCCAGCGCTCCAGGGTCTTGAGCAGGCGCGGCTGAAAGGATTGAGCGCCCATGGATAACCGGTTCACGCCGCCGCGCACCAACACGTCGAGCAGTGCCGCGCTGACGGTCTCGGGGTTCGCCTCAACGGTGAACTCGACCGCGCGCTCCAGCACTCCGACCTCGCGCATCGCGCTCAACAGGCGCTGCCAGAGATCGGCCCGGAGCAGTGTCGGGGTGCCGCCGCCGATGAAAATGGTGGTTGGCCGTAGGCTGTACGAGGTGGCCTGGCGGCGCAGCTCGGCGATGAGTGCGTCGGTGAACGCACGCTGGCGGTCGCGGCCGGGCTCGTCGCGGTCCACGATGCTGTAGAAATCGCAGTAATGGCACTTGTGGAAACAGAAGGGGATATGGACGTACAGGCCGGTTTCCGCCGCCTCGCGGCCGCGGCCGTTGACGTATGGCCCTGTCGCGGCTGAGGTTGCTTGATGCTGGGGTATCAGGGGGGTAAACTCACGATCGGTCAAGGGCCAGTTCTCCGCGCGATGTTCCCGAGCCGCGCGACCATTCGAGGCCTGTATTCTATGGCCGGACGAGGGCGACCATGAACCTCTCGCTGGTGATGTTCAAAGCGGACGGCACGCGGCGCGATTTCCCGGTCACGAAAGACCGGGTCGTGATTGGCCGCAAGCCGACGTGCGATCTGCGCATTCCGCTTTCCAGCGTGTCACGCCAGCACTGCGAGATCGAGGTGGACGGGGACCGGGCGGTGGTGCGCGACCTGGGCTCTAGCAACGGGACGTTTCATAACCGCTTGCGTTTGCAGGAAGAACAGGAGTTGATGGCCGGCGACGAGGTCACGGTCGGTCCGGTGATTTTCACGGTCGTGGTCGACGGCGAGCCGGAAGAGATCGAGCCGGTGCGCAGCTACATCGACGGCGGCGAGGGCACGGGCGAGAGCGAGCGGACGCAGGAGCAGCCGGCGACGGGCGGCGACCCGGAGCCGCAGCGCTCCGCCGAGCCGGTGGACGAGCAGCAGTCGGACATCGAGGTCTCCGCCGCGGGCGACGAGCCGGCCGAGGCGGAAGGGGGGCAGGATTCGGACACGCTTTCCGCGGAGTTGGACGATCCGCTGGCCGCCCTGGAGCGGATGGCCGAAGCCGAGGCGGAGGAGGACGCCGACCTGGCCGACTTGGCTGATGCGACCGACGGCGATGACGAGCCGATCGAGCTGGAGGCCGACGAGGAGAGCGGCGGCGAGACGTCGGACGAGCTGGAGATCTTCGAGGAGGAGGAAGAGGACCAGGGCCGGCGCAAGTGAGCGGGGTGTTCACGCGGGGGCCGGGGGTGATGCAGCAGAGCGGTGCGGCTGGCGATTCAGTCGCCGGTCCGGTCTTCCTCGGGCTCGGTGAGCGAGGGGGCGGGCTGCTTCTTCGCGGCCGGCGCCTCGGGCACCTGGACGCGCGTGCCGCATTTGCGGCAGCGGACCATGCGGCCGCGGGCCGTCCCGGGCACGGCCAGCACCGACCGGCAACGCAGATTCGGGCAAATCAGTCGGACCACGCTCGTGCTCATGCCCTGTCACTCCTGCTGAGGAATCGCAAAAGACCAGCCCCGGATCATCATCGATCCATCGGCCGGGGTTCTTGAACGGGAGGGTAGCCGGCTCTGCGGATTGATCGCCTTGCGCGCCTGTCTGTGCCGACTGGGCGCTCGCGGGGCATGGTCCCCGCGCGGCTTCATCCGCCATAACGCCGTTTCTTATCCGGACTCTCAACCCCCCTCCCTTGAGGGAGGGGCAGGGGGAGGGTGAGGCGCTGGTTCACCATGTGTCACCGTCACGCGAGGGTGGCGTTCAGGGTTGCACAGCGCCCAACCCTCCCCCAACCCCTCCCTGCGAGGGAGGGGGGTTGACGATCGCGTGCGCGATCATCGTGGGGCAGCGCGGTGGTGTAATTGGCGCTAAGAAACTATTCACAGCGCACCAGCAATCCCGCGGAAGGCTCGCGGACTCGCCATCCGCGGGCTTTGGGGTCACAGTAGAAGAGTTTGTAAACGAAGCGTGCCCCCGTTTCAGCGCCGCGGCGTCCGCTCCACGCGCTCGATCACCTCGTAGCGTTCGTGCCGATCGGAGCCGAGCAGTCCGAAGATGCGTGTGCGGCGTTCGACGCTCCACGCGATGCGGCCGCGGTCCGGCACGTGTACCGCTTCGATGGTCACCGTTGCCGAGGCCAGGTTCAGGTCGATCTCGCGCCGCTGCACGATGCGGTAGCGCTGCTCATCGTCATCTGTTTCGTGCGTCACGCGTGCGATGCGGTAGTCGCACGTGCCGCGGTCGCGCACCTGCCCGGTGTCGAGCCGGCGCACGGTCACGTCCACCGTCTGCGCGGGCAGCGCCTCCGCCGGATCGAGCCGCGCCGGCAGGAGCAGCAGCGCCGGCTCGTAATGCACCGCCACGCCCTCCTGCATATCGTCCTCGCGGAACACGACGGTCTCGCCCGCGTCGTTGCGGCGCAGGTACACG
>JBMCXL010000327.1:0-3880 GCA_048621015.1 Phycisphaeraceae bacterium | reverse complement strand
GAGTCGAACATTCCCCGCCCGGCGCCGCGCAGGTGCGGCATTCCATGGGCAGAGGCATCTCTCGAATCTGAACGCAGGAGAATTGACATGGTCACAACACACGATGCCGGCCAGCCCAGTCGCCGGCAGAGTCTGACCCTGAATACGGCAGCGGCGTCGCGAGCCAACCGCGGATTCACCCTGGTCGAGCTGCTCGTGGTCATTTCAATCATCGCGATATTGATTGCGCTCCTGTTGCCGGCACTGCAAGCGGCGCGCGAGGCGGCGCGCAGCGCGCAGTGTCAGTCCAACATGCGCCAGCTCGGCCAGCTCTTCGTGAATCACAGCGTCGACTTCAAGGGCTATCTCCCGTATCGACTCATCACAACGGCAAACAACCCGCTGAATCAAACCCAGTTCTCATGGGATCGACGGCTCCAGGAGGTCTACGAGATCCCCGCCGGCGAACACTGGAGCGGTGATCCCTCGATCCCGACCGATCCGGTCTGGGGCGGCATCTGGGTGTGCCCCACCTACCGCACACTGGGCATCGCCACCGGAGCCGACAATGACAAGCGGAGTTACTACGGCGGGTTTACCGGCACGCCGTTCCTGCCGACCAACGTTCCCCGCGTGCAGTTTGGGCTGGGCGATTATCGCGGCGGTTCAAGAACCCCCGCCCCCGCCCGCATGGAAGATGCGACCACACCCAGCCGGTCGGTCGTGCTGGGCGATCCGCGCAGCGGTAACCCGGAAGCCTCAAGCGTGAGGTTGTGGGCGGAGAACACCGCGAGCATTCTCCACATGGAAGCTGATCCCTGGCGACTGGACCCGACGGTCTACACCTGGTTTCACAGCGGCGCTTTGAATCTCCTGTTCCTCGACGGGCACGTTGCCGCCACTCAGAAACGCGCCGACATTCCCGGTCCGCTCGGCTGGGCCAAGCGAGGCGAGTAACGACAGGTGGACTGAAACCGAGTTGATCTTCCGGAGACGATGCATATGAAAGGGATGGATCATCGTGCGTGGATCGGGGCGCTGCTGGTGATGATGGTGGTCAGTATCAGTATCGCGCCACTCAGTGCGCAATCGGAAACGCCGCGGTGGCGTGGAACGATGTCGTTTCAGGATGAGCTGGACCCGGCGTTCGCCGAGGAGGTGCTGCAGTACGTTCAGCAACACGAACCGCCGCGCTTCCGCGAGGGACATCGGTTGCCGCCGCTGTCGATCTTCGAAATGGTGCCGATGAACGTGATGAAGCACCTGGCCGAGGCGTGGGGCTATGCGCTGTACATGGACGTGCGGTTCGCCTCCGTGGACAAGCTGGACGAGCCGGACAGCGTCGTGCGGCAGATTGTCGACCTGGCCGCCAGCGATTCGGATCAGTACTCGCTGCAACTGCGGATCGCGCCGCAGCGGTACATGTTGCGTCTGCTCAGCAATTCGCCGAAGGACGAGGACCACCGGCGCATGCGCGAGTTTTTCGAGAAGCGCTACGACTATGAATGGCGCCGTGATTTCGTCTCGATGTTTCCCCGCGGTGCATTTGTGCTGAACAATCAAGGCGAGTTCGTCGAGCACCCCTCGCCGCCGCACGCGATGAACTATGCCCCTTCACCGCAGCTCGGTCCCATGCCTGAAGCCGATACCGTGATCGAGGCGATGGCCGAGATGCACGCGGAGATGGTCGAGGCCATCGCCGAGCACGCGCCGATCGCGATCATCGTCAACGGCGGTGAATACGGCGTGCAGCGCGGCGGGCACTATCCATTCGCCAAGCTGATGGCCGACCCGCGCGTGCGCGAGGCATGGGATGCCGATGGCCCTCAGCCGGTGATCGACTACGTCTCCGATCGCAAAGCGCACCAGGAGCGGCTTTTCAGACAGGTGCTCACCGCGAACATCACCGAGCCGATCTACCTCTACTACAGCGCCGTCACCGGCGGCCACGCGACGCGGCACCAACGACACGACTGGATTCACGCTGATCTGCACTATCGGCCGGGCGTGGTGACGTGGCCGACGCCGCGCCATTACGCCGGCTACAAGAGTACGGGGTTCGTGCGCGATGCCGACCTGCTGACCCAGGCGCTCAACGGCCGGGCGCAGGAACTGGCCGCCGGGGCGCAGCACACTTACCCTTGGGTGTCGCAGGGTTGGCCCGGTCGGCCGCTGGCGGTCCCCGAGTCGTACCAGGGCTTTGTGACCTGCCTGTACACGAGCGGCGCGGTCGGCGGCCTCGTATACGGCGCCCGGCCGAACGCGCTGGAAACGATGGACCAACTGTTGATCCAGGGGCGCGTGCATGCGCTGTTCAGCCATCTGGATGAATTCCTCTTTGAGGGTGATCTGCTGCCCGGCCCGAACGAGCACCGCTGGAGCCGCGATCTGCCCGCTTACGAGTTTCCCACCGGCAAGGAGCACAAGCGCGTGCTGGTGCGCCGCCATCGCGAGCAGGACCGGTGGCTGGTCACCGCATGGGCCGCGGACGGCGAGCCCGCGACCGTCGAGGTGAACATCCCGGAGCTGGGCGCAGTTACGTTGGAAGCCACACCCATTGGCAACGTCATGATCTTTGGCAAGGAAGATGGCCAGGCGGTACCCGAGCCGGTGATGGGTGTCGATGCACGTGCCTCGGCCGAGCAGTTGCACGAGGTGTTGCGCAACGGCGACGTGATCGAGCGGCAACTCGCGCTGTATCACCTCGCCACGCGCGGACCGGCGGTGATGCCGCGGATCGTCTCGGCCCTGGATGACGATGAGGCCATGGTGCGGCGGATCGCGCTGCGCACGCTGGTGCGCCTCAATACGGCCGGCGCGGCCGAGCACCTGCGCCGCGCGCTGGATGATGAGGACACCACGGTGCGGCGCACCGCGGTGGATGCGCTGGCGTCACTGCATCCGGCCGACGAGCGCATCGCCGACTGGCTCGAACCGCTCGAAAACGATCCCGACAGCGAGATTCGCAAGACGGTCGTAGAGACGCTCTGGCCGCTCGACCCACCCGCACCGACGCCGGTGCCTGAGCGCATCACGGCAAGCGAGCCGCAGCGCGTCATCGCGCTGCCGACCGACGACTGGCGGTTTCACCGCGATGCCAAGCGCCGCGGCCACGTCAACGACTGGCAAACGCCCGGCTTCGACGACCGCGCGTGGGAGACGATCGGCATCGGCGAACCGTGGCAGGCGTTCGGCCACGACTATGTCGGCGTGGCGTGGTATCGGCAGAGCTTCGAGCTGCCCAAGCGCATCGATCATCGCGACGCGGTGCTGCACTTCGAGGGCGTGGACGAAAGCGCGTGGGTGTGGATCAATGGCCAGTACGTCGGCGGGCAGGACATCGGCCCGACCGGGTGGAACAAACCTTTCCGGGTGGCGGTGACCGATGTGCTGCGATGGGGCGCGACGAATCAAATCACGGTGCGCGCCATGAACACCGCGCGGGCGGGGGGTATCTGGCGCCCCGTGTCGCTGGAGTTGTACGGCAACGACGGTACCACGGAGTAGCCGACGTCGGCCTCCTCCCTCTACCGCAAGCGCCGCGAGAGCGAGGGAGTCTGAGAGAGCGGCGGGGATGGATCTCTTGGTTAACAACATAGGCGGTCACGGCCGTCGAGTCGGCGAACATGATGCCGGCCACCGCGTGCTGATCATCACCTTCCGCGACGATTCAGAGGTTGCCGCCGACAATCTGCAGAACTGGGATGTGGCCTACCACGAACTGATCTGCTGGTTGATGCAGGAGAGTGACCTCGCGGACGTGGATGTGTGGAAGGCGACGGTCTACCGGGAGCACGGGGTCAAGGTGCTCTTCGAGGACGACCGCGATGTGCTGGCCGACGTCGATGCCGCGACCGTCTGCTTCATGCCCTTTGATCCGGCAGCCCGTGTCGCGAGGTAG
>JBMCXL010000326.1:0-3884 GCA_048621015.1 Phycisphaeraceae bacterium | reverse complement strand
ACCCTGGCAACAGCCAACCCGAACCACTTGACAATCAAGACAGTCGCTCACCCCTGCCCTCTCCCGGGGGGAGAGGGTGTTGATTCTGTGGTGGAACACACTTTTCGGGTAGCAATCCATCCTTGGCAACACAACAGCACACCATCGCGGTCGTGACCGGCACGCGCGCCGAGT
The DNA here is from genome assembly GCA_048621015.1 of Phycisphaeraceae bacterium. GTDB lineage: Bacteria > Planctomycetota > Phycisphaerae > Phycisphaerales > Phycisphaeraceae > JBMCXL01. The sequence continues at coordinate 3,710 of JBMCXL010000326.1, read as the reverse complement.
TCGGGTTGCTCCTGCCGGTGATGCGGGCGATCCGTGCGCGGCGCGGGCTGCAGCTGCGCACGGTGGTCACCGGTGCGCACCTGATCAGTGGCACGTGGCGCGACGTGCGCGATGCGGGGTTCGAGATCGATGCGAAGGTGCGCATGCAGCGGAAGGATACGAGCGGGCGCGTCGCGGACGTGGCGGCGCTGGGGCGCGGCGTGCGCGGATTGGGCGAAGCGTTTGCGCGGTTGCGGCCGGACGTGGTGCTGGTGCTCGGCGATCGCATCGAAGCATTCGCGGCGGCGTCGGCGGCGAGCGTGGGCGGGTTGCGCGTGGCACACATTCATGGTGGAGATCGGGCGGAAGGGGTGGCGGACGAGGCGATGCGCCATGCGGTGAGCAAGTTGGCGCATCTGCACTTTGCGGCCACAGTGCAAAGCCGCAAGCGGCTGGTGCGGATGGGGGAGGTGGAAGGGTGTGTGTACAACGTGGGGTCGCCGGCGGTGGATGGTTTGCGCGACGTGGAGCCGGCGGGGGATGCGCCGGATGTGGTGGTGATGCAGCATCCGATCGGGGAAAGCGATGCGCGCGAGCGGCAGTGGATGCGCGGGACGCTGCGCGCGACGGCGAAGCATGAACGGCTCGTATTGGCGCCGAATCATGATCCGGGGCGCGAGGGGATCATGCGCGCGCTGCGCGAGGTGAAGGTTGAGGCGGTGACGCATCTGCCGCGCGCGCGGTTTCTGGCGATGCTGCGCGGGGCGCGGGCGATCGTCGGCAATTCGTCGGCGGGGTTGATCGAGGCGGCGGCGCTGCGCACGGCGTGCGTGAATGTGGGGCCGCGGCAGGGGGGGCGCGAGCGGCCGGGGAGCGTGGTGGATTGCGAGTATGGGGAGCAGCGCGTGCGCGCGGCGCTGCGCCGGGCACTGGCGATGGACCTGCGGCGGATGCGGCATCCGTATGGGGATGGGTGTGCGGGGCAGCGCATTGCGGAGGTGCTGGGGGAGGTGGATCTGGCGGGGGTGCCGGTGCGCAAGCAGAATGCGTATTGAGGTGCCTGGGGTGAGCGCCCACGGTCGGGAGACCGTGGGCTTTCGGGGCGCGCTATAATGAAAATGTGACGTGGGCGCGGCGACCGCGTGCGGCATTTCGCCGCACGAGGAAAGTCCGAACACGGCAGGGCACGGTGGTGGGTAACGCCCACCCGCGGCACTGGTGACGGCGCCGCGCGGGAAAGTGCCACAGAAAGCAGACCGCCGGGTCACTGATCCGGTAAGGGTGAAAGGGTGCGGTAAGAGCGCACCGCCCGGCTGGCGACAGCCGGGGCACGGCAAACCCCACCGCGTGCAAGACCAAGCAGCGGCGCGCCCCTCTTGAAGGGGACTGGTCGGCCCGGCCGGGACTCCACGCGAGCCGCGCCGCGGGTCGGTCGCTCGAGCCCGTCGGCAACGGCGGGCTCAGAGAAATGGTCGCCACCCGGCCGGTTTACCGGCGGGGGACAGAATTCGGCTTATCGCCCACGTCACGCCACGGCTGCGGGTCGCACGACCCGCAGCCGTTTTTCGTGGCGCGGCCAACGATCGCCCCAGCCCGGCCGGCCTCCGACGATGGCGCCGGCGGCCGCGAGGCGCGGACCCGTTTCCGGTTGTTCCTGCGGTATCGTCTGTGCCGTGCATCGGGTAAGCTGGGAGTCGAGTCCGGGGGGTGGCCAGGACACGCCTGCCACACGGCGACAGGCAGGGGGATCTCGAACGTGGGGGCCATATCGATGAAACAGTTGGCAATGGCGGGGCTGGCGGTCTTTCTGCTGCTGGCGGGTTGTGCGAGTCTTCCGGGCCTGGGTCAGGATCGGACGGAGTGGCTGCAGGGCGAGCTGCCGCCGGACGAGCCGGGCGCGAAGATGGCGGATTACCGCTTTCGCGTGATGGTTCGGCACTGGCTGCACGCCAACGGGCTCGACCCGGACCGCTGCAAGTTTGACTGGGACGGCGGGCCGGACTGGTACGAGGGCGAGCTGCACGAGGTGGCGGTGTGGAAGCGTGCGGTGCGGGTGAACCCGAAGGACGAGACGGGGCGTTACCTGGGCTACGAGCCATACATTTTCGTGGTGCGCGACGGTCGTGTCGTGGACATCATCGGCGCGCGGGTGACGCCGATGACCGCGCGGTGAGGCCGGGCGGGGGGTTGAAAAATAAATGGTCGGTTGTTGTGGTCGGCTCCGAAGCCGATACAATGCACATCGGTCAGCGGGGCAGCGTTGCCCCGGGCCGAACATTTCGAGATGCGGTGAAGCTCCTCCCGGTTGGATGGTCGTTCGAACGGTCGGACAGAAGCGGATCGCGTAGCTCGGCAACGTCAGAAGGAGCTTCATAGTGAGCACCCGTTTGTATGTCGGTAATCTGAGTTTCAACACCACGGAGCAGTCGCTCGAAGCGCTGTTCTCCAACTACGCCCAGGTCGAGGACGTGGCGATCATCACCGATCGCGACACCGGCCGGTCGCGCGGCTTCGGCTTCGTGACGATGGGTGACGACGGCGCCAAGGAAGCCATCGAGGCGCTCAACGGCACCGAGCTGGAAGGCCGCACGCTGACGGTCAACGAGGCCAAGCCCCGTGAAGATCGTCGCGGTGGCGGCGGCGGCGGTGGCGGCGGCGGTGGTTTCCGCGGTCGCGGCGGTGGTCGCGGCGGCGGCGGCGGTGGTGGTGGCGGTCGGGATCGCTGGTAAGTCCAGCGGTTTCGACAGACAGCAACGACACCGATGCAGCCCCACGACGTATGTCGTGGGGCTGTTTTTTTTTATGCGCTCGCGCGCATGTCATACGGAGTGCGATTATTTCGCAGGCGTGACCATGGCGATCTGCGATCGCCCGCTGAACAACAACGCGATTTCACCGCCTGCGAATTTATCGCAACGCGCATCAACGATCGCTTGCACTTGCAACGTCGATAGCCGCCCCCGACGGGGGCGCGGCGGCCCGCGCGTGCCATGCCGGCGCCGCAGGGTGTTCAAGCGTGACCGCGCTCCCGTTGGGAGCGGGCGATGGATGAGATGGGAGAAGCCGGGTCCGGGTGGGAAGGCGCCGGGTCAGCCGGGGTCGTCGCTGGTGGCGGGCGGCTGGTTCGGGAGGCGGCGTTCGAGGTCGTCGAGCCGGCGCTCGATCTGCATCAGCTTGTGCAGGATGATGATATGGGTCTTCTTGGCGTCGATGCCCACGGGGCTGTCATCGCTGGCGATCATCCGTTCGATCCGCTCGTAGGCCTGGCGGGGGATGTCGGTGTCCATGGCGTGCCTCCTTCGGGCTGCGGTGTGCGGGGGCGGTTTCCTCGCGCAGTATAAGGGCCGGGCGGCGGGGCCGATCCTCTGGCGGGGGCGATCGGGCGGCGGCGGGGAAGGCGATTAGGATGATCCCCACTGCTGTAATTTTTTAAAGTCCCGCGATATCATTGACGCGGCGCGGTCCGTGGCGGGGCAGCGGTTGCCCCCCGGCCCGCGATTGGACGATCGAGACGCGGTGCAGCTCCTCCCTTCGAGTCAGAAGAGTCGGACAGTAGCGGATCGCGTGCCTCGTCGCAGCTTAGGGAGCTCACCACCATGAGCACGAGACTGTATGTCGGGAATCTGAACTTTCGCACCACGGAGGAGTCATTGGAGGGGCTGTTCTCCAATTACGGCCAGGTCGAGGACGTGGCGATCATCACCGATCGCGACACCGGCCGGTCGCGCGGC
>JBMCXL010000325.1:0-3891 GCA_048621015.1 Phycisphaeraceae bacterium | reverse complement strand
CGTAAAGAGTAAAGAAAGCAGAATGCACGCAACACCCAAAACACGCACCCCACCCGAAACACCCCCACCCCCACCAACCATCAACTACCCCATCCGATACGGCCCGCCACCTTCCAGGTATTTCCCCCCCGTCACGCGCTGCGCCCACGCCGCCGCCGCGTCGCGCAGCGCCGCGCCCAGCTCCCCCGTCGACTCCACGAACGGCGGCTGCCAGTCGCTCAGCTTCACCAGGTCCTGAAGCACCACCACATGCCCGTGACACCCCGGCCCCGCGCCGCAACCCACCACCGGCACCGGCTGTTTCGTCACCGGATGCACCGCGCGCTCCACGATCCGCCGACCCACCTCGTCCGGCACCGCCTCCACCAGCAGCGCCGCCGCGCCGCAACCGATCATCTGCTCCGCCGTGTCCACCAGCGCATCGGCTTCCGCCGGCGTGCGCCCCGCCGCGCGATAGCCGCCCATCGCCCGCACCGTCTGCGGCCGCGAACCAATGTGCGCCACCACCGGCACCCCCGCATGCGCCATGCGCTCCACCAGCGGCGCAAAGCTCGCATCCACCTCCAGCTTCACCAGGTCCGCCATGCCCTCTTTCAAAAAGCGCGCCGCGTTGGCGATCGCCACATCATCCCCCGCCTGGTAACTGCCGAACGGCATGTCCGCCATCACCAGCGCGTTCGGCGCCCCGCGCCGCACCGCCGCGGTGATCTGCACCATGAAATCCATCTCGACCGGCAGCGTCGAGTCGTACCCGAGAATCACCTCCGCGGCCGTATCGCCGACCAGCATCGTCTTCACGCCGCCGCGCCACAGCCAACGCGCCGTCGTCGCGTCGTAACACGTCAACATCGCGAACGGCTCCCCCCCCGCCGCCCACCGCTGCACGTCGCGCAACGTGATGCGCTTCTCCGCCGACTTGTTCTGCGTTTCGCTCATGGCGAACGATTTTAGTGCATTCCCAGAAAGCGAGCCTTGCCCACCTCAACCCCCCTCCCTTGAGGGAGGGGCAGGGGGAGGGTGAAGCGCTCGATCACATGGCCACCACCGTCACGCGTGTCAGCGCTCAGGGTTGCCGGGCGCACGACCTTCCCCCAACCTCTCCTGAGAGGGAGGGGGTTGAGATGGAGACCCGCGACGCCTGAATCACCATCCGAAGTCTCACCGCGTCAACTGCTCATAGAACCAGGCCGTAACTTCGGTTTTGCTCATCGTCCCGCCCGCCACCGCCAGCGTGACGCGCTCCATCGCCCGCGCCGGCGGCAGCGTGCGCACCCCGTTCGCATCGAGAAACACCAGCGCCGCCATCACCGCGACGCGCTTGTTGCCGTCGTGAAACGGGTGGTTCATCGCCAGGTGATAGAGATACGCCGCGGCGATGGAGGGCACATCCGGGTGCAGCAATTCACCGCCGAAGCGCTGCCGCGGCATGGCGACCGCGGCTTCCAGCAGCCCGGCATCGCGCACGCCGGCAAGGCCGCCCTCGTTCGTGAGCGTGTCGTTGTGGATCACCAGCACGTCATCCACATCGAGAAATGTGACGTCAAGGTCCATCGCCCGTCACTCGGCAAGCCGGCGGAGCATGCCCGCATACCGCTTGCGCAGCTTCTGGATCGACTGCTCGACCCGCTCCTGGCCAATACCCACCTCCGTCGGCGTCACGCGCAGCGTGCCGTCGTGGACCGTGACCTCCAGCGGCGTGTCCTCGGTGATGCCGAGCTGCTCCATCATCTCCCGGCTGATGACCAGCGCCCGGCTGTTGCCGTGCTTCTTGAGCGTCGTGATCATGGCATACCTCCCGTGGGAACGGCGGTACACCATGGTAGTACGACGGTCGACTGCGGGCAAGGGCCGCGCGAAAGTGCCTGCTGTGGATTGAGCAACAATCTCGCAAGCCGCGCGGGTGAGTCCGCGAAACAGGATTGGCACGGCTGTTCAATCTTCCATCGTGGCCGAGGGAAAGCGAAGGACGCGGCCACGGAACCACGACTCGCTCACCCCTCCACCGCCAACGGAAAGCGTTCGCCTTCGAGCAACTGCCCCGGCGTCAGGTCCAGGTCGTTCGTGCAGACGTGGCCCTTGCCGCTGAAGGTCGTGGTCGCGTCGATGTAGATGACCACGTGCGCGACGCGCGTCTGGTCGGTGAAGTTGGGCGTGGCCATGTGCGCGCATCGGCCGTGGTGGAACGTGCAGTCGCCGGCGCGCAGCGGCAGCGTCACGCGCGGCGACCAGCGCAGGTCGGGGCAGATGGTGAACAGGCTCTCCGCGTCGCGCAGGTTCTGGGCCGCCAGGTCCGTCCGCCGGTGCGAGCCGGGCAGGAACGTCATGCAGCCGCGCTCCACCGGCACGTCGCACAGCGCGATCCACGCCGAGATCGGGTTCGGCGAGTTGTCGTGCGGCCAGTAGGGCTGATCCTGGTGAAACTCCGTCGCCACGTTGTTGTGCGGCTTCTTCGCGAGGATCTGGTCATGCCAGAGGCGCAGTTGCACGCCCGTGAGCGCTTCGGCGACGCGCGCGACGTTGGGATGCCGCGTCAGTTCGCGCATCGTCGGGTCGTATTCCCAGACGTTGACGTGCTGGCTGAACACGCCGTCCTGCGCCCGGCTCTCGCGCGTCTCGACGATGTTCAGCGCCGCGTCGTGAAAGCGCGCCGCTTCCTCCTTGCTGATGATGTTGGGCACGTGGACGAAGCCGTCGCGCCGAAAGGTGTCGACGCGCTCGGCGGTGAGGTTGTCGGGGGTGGTCAGCGCGGTCTGTTGCTGGGTGGTCATGGTGTTGGTCCTTCGGGTTTCCGCCGGTCGCGGGTTAGCGCGGCAGAGCCGCGTCGCTTCGTACTGGCTTCTGACTTATGCAAGGATGTATCTTCGCCCCGCCCGCCCGCGCCGTGTTAGGCCGCTCTGCGCGGATCGGTAGCACGATCTTGACTTTCCGCCCCCGGGGAGCGACGCTCGAGGGCATGGCCGAGATCGTGCCCCACCGTCTGCCGCGCTCGCACGTGTTCGACGAAGGCCGCGTGCCGGTCGTGGTCCGGCGCATCCGCGTGGGCGGGGCCGACCATCCGCACGATCATGACTTCATGGAGATTCAGCTCGTCGTCGGCGGGCGCGGCCGGCACTGGACGACCGAAGGCGTGCAACCGGTCAAGCGCGGCGACACGTTCGTGATCCGTCCCGGCGCATGGCACGCCTATCGCGACACGCATCGGCTCGATGTCTACGTCTGCTGCTTCGGCGCCGAGCTGCTGCGGCGCGAGATGGTGTGGCTGCTGGACGATCCGGCGCTGGGCTACCTGTTCTGGAGCGGGCCGATGGCGATGAAGCGGCGCGGCATCGTGGGGTTGCACCTGCCCGACGCGCCGCGCCGGCGCGCGTGCGCGCATCTCGAAGGGCTGCGCCGCGCAACAACCGAGGACCGGCCCGAGCGGCGCGCCGAGGTCATCGGCCGACTGTTGATGCTCTTCGGTGAGCTGGCGCGCAGCATGGGCCCCGCCCACCGCGCCGCGAGCGAGGCGCGCGGCCAACCCCATCCAGCGGTCGTCGAGGCGCTGCGCCTGTTCGAGCAGGACGTTGCTCATCCGTGGACGCTCAACGAGCTGGCGCGACAGGTGCACCTGGAGCCGTCCTACCTCGTGCGCGTGTTCAAGGCGCACACGGGTTTGCCGCCGATGACTCAGCTCGCGCGCTACCGCGCCGAGCGCGCCGCGGCGCTGCTGCTCAGCACCGAGCGGCCGATCGGCGAGATCGGCAACGCGGTGGGGTGGGACGATCCGAACTACTTCGCGCGGCGCTTCCGCGCCCACTTCGGCGTCAGCGCAAGTGCGTATCGGCGGCGGTTTCAGCAAGGGGGCGCGGTGTGATCCGAACCTTCGCTGCGCTCAGGACCGGCTTACCAAGT
>JBMCXL010000324.1:0-3897 GCA_048621015.1 Phycisphaeraceae bacterium | reverse complement strand
CCCATGCCCAACAGCACGAAGTCGAGCTGCGGCACGTCCCTCGGCTGCTCGAAGACATCGCGCAGCTCGCGCTCGTACGCCGCGGCGGGGTTGTCGTCGCTGACCGGCATGGGATGAATCTGCCGGCGGCGCAGCGGCACGTGATCGATCAGCGACTCGCGGATCATGCGGAAGTTGGAAAGCTCGTCGTCCAACGGCACGCGCCGCTCGTCCACGAGCCAGACGTGCGTGTCGCGCCACGGGATCTCGCGGAAGCGCGGGTCGATCACGAGACGCATGTAGAAGCGCTCGGGCGTGGACCCGCCGGACAGGGCGAGATGGAACGCGCCGCGCTCCTCGACGGCACGATGCGCGGCGGCCATCAGGACCTGCGCCAGGTCGTCGAACAGTTCCTCGCGGTCTTCACGGACGTGGACGTCGCCGGTGAGTTTCGGTGGAGATTGGGCCATGAATCTGCTTCTCGATAACGCGACAACTCGCGTCGCTTCCTATGATGTTCCGTGTCCTTCCCTCACGCGCCGTGCCAGCGCCGGCCGTCGCGCTGCATCAGCGCGTCGGCCTCGGCGGGGCCCCACGTGCCGGCGGAATATTGCGGCGGCGGGGCGTCGCCGGCTTCCCAGTGATCGAGCACGGGCTGGACGATGCGCCAGGCCTGCTCGATCTCCTCGCGCTGCTTGAACAGCGTCTGGTCGCCGCGCATCGCATCGAGCAGCAGCGTCGCGTACGCCTCGGGCGGTTCCGCGTGGAACTGCTGCGCGTAGTCGAAGTCCATCACCACCGACTTGATCGTCATGCCGATGCCCGGCACCTTGCCCTCGAAGCGCAGACGGATGCCTTCGTTGGGCTGGACGTTGATGATGATCTGGTTCGGCGTGGGGCCGCCGTCGTGATCGCCGGCGAAGAGGCGATGCGGCGTGGGCTTGAAGTTCACGACGATCTCGGTGGTCTTCTTCGGCAGCCGCTTGCCCGAGCGCAGGTAGAACGGCACGCCGCTCCAGCGCCAGGTGTCGAGCTGCACCTTCAGCGCGGCGTAAGTCTCGCGCCGGCTGTTGGGATCGACGCCTTCCTCTTCGCGATACCCGGGCACGTATTCGCCCTTGCTCGTGCCGGCGATGTACTGGCCGCGCGCGGCAATGTCGGACACCTCCTCGGGGCGCGGCTCGCGCACGGCGTTGAGCACCTTGGTCGCCTCGCCGCGAATGTCCTCGGCGCGCATGTTCACCGGCGGCTCCATCGCGACCAGCGCCATGACCTGCAGCAGGTGGCTCTGGATCATGTCGCGCATCGATCCGCCGTCGGGGCCGTCGAAATAATCACCGCGGCCTTCCACGCCGACCGTCTCCGCGGCGGTGACCTGCACGTGGTCGATGTACGTGCGGCTCCAGATCGGCTCGAAGATGGCGTTGGCGAAGCGGAACACCATCAGGTTCTGCACCGTTTCCTTGCCGAGGTAATGATCGATGCGGAAGACGTTCTCGTCCTCGAACACGCGGCCGAGCACGCGGTTGAGGTGCGCTGCCGACTCCACGTCGCGCCCGAACGGCTTCTCGACAATGATCCGCTGCCACGGCCGATGCGCCTGGTTGAGCGAGCACCACGCCTTGCCCTCGGTGACCATGCGATGGGCGCCGAGGTTCTCGATGACCGGGTCGTAGAGGCGCGGCGCGACGGAGAGGTAGAACAGCGCGTTGTCGCCGATCTCGTGCTGCTGCGACAACTCGGCCATGCGCTGCTTGATGCCGGGCATGGCCTCGTACTGGGTCGAGTCGGCGGGGTGGTAGTGGATGCGCTGGGCGAAGTCCTTCCAGCGGTCGTCGTCGAAGCGCTGGGCGAACTGGCGCGCATGGCGGGCGAGATAGTCGCGGAACGCGTCGTCGCTGTATTTCGTGCGGCTGACACCGAGGACGGCAAAGTGCTCGGGCATCATGCCGGTGCAATAGAGGTCGTACAGCGCCGGGATGAGCTTGCGCTTGGTCAGGTCCCCGGAGGCGCCGAAAATCACGATGAGGCAATCGGAAGCGGCGGTGCGGCTTGGCATGGCACAAGAATAGAGCCTTTCGACCGCGTGGAGCAAACCGAGCGCCGCGCCCGGGTTCGCCAGCTTGCCCACCTTGTCGCATCCACCGCGGCGGCGTGCGCGGGCGTCACTTTTTTTGACTTTCCGGGGTTTTCTCGCAGGCGCGATGGTGGGCGCGACGGGGGCGCCTCGGTAAATTGGGACAGGAGAGTCGGAGGGCTTCCGGAGGGGGGGCCGATCGGCTGCGCCGGTCGAAGACCCATCTGTGTGCAGTCCAGCACAAGGCCGTAAGTACCGGAGCCCGAATCAGACGGCTTGGTCCATGCCGTCCACCCCGCCCAGCCGCGCCGGTGCGTCACCATCGGGGCGTGGCGCGAGCGGTGCGCGTGGCGGGGCGCGGCATGGCGGAGGCAACGCCCGTTCGGAGGGGGGAAACGCCAGGGATGCAACCTGCCAGTCGGGCTGCACGCACGGCCGCGATCCGGCACGGACGGTGTCGGAAGCTGACCGAGCCGCTGTCTCGGCGCGGTCGCTGCGCGCGGCGCGGCGCTGCCGGGCAGGTGCGAGGGGAGGTGACGCTGCCATGATGCTGCTCGAATTGCTGCTTTGGAGCCTGGCGGCGGTGGGCGGTGTGCCGGCGTTGATCTTCGCGATGGAGGTGCTGCTGTGTTTGCTGCGGCCGCCCGCGCTGGAGGAGCGCGGCGATCGGCCGGTGCAACCGGTCGGCGAGGCGGTGACGGTGATCGTGCCGGCGCACAACGAGCAGGCGATGCTGCCGGGGACGCTGGCGGTGCTGAAGCGCGAGGTGCGCGATCCGCGGTCGATCCTGGTGGTGGCGGACAACTGCACGGATGCGACGGCGGCGCTGGCGGAGGCGGCGGGGGTACGCGTGCTGCGGCGGGAGAACCGGCAGCGCCTGGGCAAAAGCCACGCGCTGGCGGCGGCGCTGCAACACCTGGAGGCCGATCCGCCGGCGGTGGTGGCGGTGGTCGATGCCGATGCGCAGCCGGCGCCGGGGGCGCTGCGCCGGATCACGCGGATGGCGCAGCGCTTGAACCGGCCGGTGCAGGGGCTTTACGTGTTCGATCAGCCAGCGTCGGGTAACGCCAAGCGGGCGATCTCGTGGCTGGCGATCCTGTTCAAGAACGCGATTCGGCCGGTGGGTTGGGCGCGCGTGGGCGGGCCGTGCCTGATCACGGGCAACGCCTTCGCCGTGCCGTGGGCGTTGACGCGGAAGGTGGCGTTCGACAACACCGCGCTGGCGGAGGACACGCAGTTGAGCGTGGACTTCGCCGTGGCGGGCTATCCGCCGGTGACGTGTCCGACGGCCCTGGTGAACAGCCCGATGGCGCCGCACGACCGCGCCGCCTGGGCGCAGCGCACGCGGTGGGAGCAGGGACACCTGCACACGATGCTGACGCAGATTCCGCGGTTGCTGGTCCACGCGGTGTGGCGGGCGGAGGCGCGTCTGCTGCTGATGGCGATCGACCTGCTGGTGCCGCCGCTGTCGCTGGCGGCGCTGCTGTGGGCCGGTGCGCTGGCGGTGACGGCGACGGCCGCGCTGACGGAGGGTCCGGCGGGGCCGGCGGTGTTTCTGGCGCTGTGCGGCGGCGTGATGGGCGGCGCGGTGCTGGCGGGCTGGCATCGGTACGCGCGGGGGGTGATCCGGGTGGCCGACCTGCTGGCGGTGCCGTGGTACGTGTTGTGGAAGGTGCCGATCTATGCGCGCTTCCTGTTCGCGCGGCAGGTGGAGTGGCTGCGCACGGACCGGAGCTGAGGCGCGCCTCACCGGTTCATGGCGACGCTGAGCACCATCAGGTCGGCGGGGTTGACGCCGGCGAGTCGGCCGGCCTGACCGAGCGTGGCGGGCCGGTAGGTGT
>JBMCXL010000323.1:0-3902 GCA_048621015.1 Phycisphaeraceae bacterium | reverse complement strand
GAGGGAGAGGGCGACCTGTTCCTGTTCCTGCGCGAATGCGGGCGTGGCCGCGAGGGTGAGCAGCAGGATGATCATTTGGGCGCGGCGGGGATGGGATGCGTGTTGCATGCGGGTGACTTCCTTGTGCTCCATGTGGTGCTCCACGTAGCCCGCCCCCGACGGGGGCGCGGTGGTGCTTGAATGCGTGGGGAGCGACATGGTGTGCGGGCGGCGCCGCGCCCCCGTCGGGGGCGGGCGATTGAAACATCGTTGCGAATGGTCGCTATCGGCCGCCGCGGCGCGGGTTGCGGCCGCGCGGGGGGCGGTGGCTGCGGGGCGGGGGATAGGGGCCGGTGTTGGGCGAATCGGTGTCGGGGGACGAAGGTTCGGAGGAGGAGCGGTCGGCATCGTCATCCGCGCGGCGCGGGGTGGTCGGCGCGGTGCTGGCGACGGTGGCGCCGGCTTCGCCGCTTTCGCCGTCTTCTGCCTCGTAGCGGCCGAAGATCATGCGGCCGGCGGAAGTCTGGAGCGTGCTGGTCACCACGAGCGTGACCTGCTCGTTGATGTGCTCGCGGCCGTCCTCGACCACGACCATCGTGCCGTCCTCGAGATAGCCCACGCCCTGGTCGTAGTTCTCGCCGGGCTTGACGATGCGCACCTGCATGTGCTCGCCGGGCAGGACGACGGGGCGCAGCGACTTGGCCAGGTCGTTGATGTTGATGACCTCCACGCCGCGCAGCGTGGCGATCTTGTTGAGGTTGTAGTCGTTGGTCATCACGCGCGCGTGGCGCTGCTGGGCGAGGGTGATGAGCTTGTGATCGACGGCGGGGGCCTCGGGCTCGGTCTCGTCGATGATGACATCGACGATCTGCTGTTCCTCCTGGAGCTTCTGGAGGATGTCCAGGCCGCGCCGGCCGCGCGCGCGGCGCAGCTTGTCGGCGGAGTCGGCGATGGTCTGCAGCTCCTCGAGGACGAACTTGGGCACGATCAGCGCGCCCTGGATGATGCGCGTCTCGATGACGTCGAGCACGCGGCCGTCCACGATGACGGAGGTGTCGAGGATGATCGGCCGGTTGCCGCGGATCTGCTTGGCGAACTCGACGTAAGGAATGATGAAGCGGAAGTCGTCCTTGGTCTGGAGGACCAGGGAGATGCCGAAGTAGCAGGTGATCAGGCCGATGACGACCTTGACGCCTTCGAGCAGGTTGAGGTAGGCCTCGCGCTGGTCGGCCTCCTGGAAGTAGGCGGTCCAGGCGGCGTCGAGGGCTTTCTGGTCGGCCTCGGCCAGTTGGTAATACTGCGTGGAGTAGAGGGCGATCTCGGGCTGCGGGGCGGTCACCTCCGGAGCGGTGAGCAGGCCGAACAGATCGACGACGAAGGACAGGGCATAGGCGGCGAGCAGGCCGGCCATGAGCCCGAGGAAGATGCCGGAGATGGCCGAGAGCCGTTTCTGCTTGAAGCCGGCGTCGAGCGCGATCAGCCCGCCGGTGATGCCGACGGCGGCGAGGATGCAGGCGACGAACACGCCGTAACCCACGTTCGCCCCCGCCTGGTTGGTCAGCAGGTAGAGCGCGGCCACCGCGGTGGCCAGAACGATGAACACGCCACGGAGGATGAACAAAACCATGATGCGGGCCTTGGAGTTCGGGCCTTGGCTCGGGTGCTCCGGTGCGACGCGGCGCCCACCGGCACCGCCGGATGTGCCGTTACTGTAGGCTACCATAGAACCTCGTCGCCGATTCGCCAAGCAATTTGCCAACCTTCGCGGGCCGGGCTACTGTCACAGGCTCGGCGGGCGGCTTCACCGCCGCCGCCGCGCGGATCGACGGCCGGGCCCGATGCACGGGTTGGCGCGCGAACCGGGTCAGGCCTTGACCGGAGCAGCCCTAAGTGACGTCGGCCCGGTGCCGTCGGTGTCCTGGCCGTCGATCCATGCGGCGGGAAAAGTTTCAAGTTCCAAGTTTCAAGTTCCAGGTTCAGGAACGGCCGCAACAACTTGGAACTTGAAACTTGGAACCTGAAACTCTCCCATGGCTTATACGGTTCTCGCAAGACGCTACCGCTCCCAGGCCTTCGGCGACGTTGTCGGGCAGGAGGCCATCGGCCAGACCCTGCGCCGCGCCATCGCCACCGGCCGCGTCGCCCACGCCTACCTCTTCACCGGCACGCGCGGCGTCGGCAAGACCTCCATGGCCCGCATCTTCGCCCGCGCCCTCAACGCCCCCGACACCGTCGAAGACTGCCCCCGCCCCGGCGCCGAAGCGCAACCAGAAACCGGAAACGAGAAACCAGAAACCGACGACTACCCCTCCGAAGACGTCCAGCAGCGCATGGCCGAGGCCATCATGCGCGGCGACGATCTGAACGTCATCGAGATCGACGCCGCCAGCAACCGCTCCGTCGACGAGGCCCGCCAGCTCATCGCCAACGCTTCGCTCTCGCCCACGAGCAACGCGCGCTACAAGGTGTACATCATCGACGAAGTGCACATGCTCACGCGCGAGGCGTTCAACACGCTGCTCAAGACGATGGAGGAGCCGCCGGCGCACGTGAAGTTCATTCTGTGCACCACCGAGCCGCATCGCGTGCCGCCGACGATCCAGTCGCGCTGCCAGAAGTTCGACTTCCGCGACATCCCCACGCAGCGCATCGCCGACCATCTCAAGGCGATCCTCGAAAAAGAATCCATCGACGCCGAGGAGCAGGTCGTCTGGCAGCTCGCGCGTCTCGGCAACGGCTCGATGCGCGACGCGCTGTCGTTGCTCGACCGGCTCATCGCCACCGGCGACTCGCCGCTCACCGCCGAGACATTGGAAAAGATGCTCGGCCTGCCCGACCAGCAGCTCGTCGCCGAATTGATCGACGCCATCGCCGCCAGCGACGCGCGCACCGCCCTGGAGCGCACTGCGTCCCTGCTCAACCGCGGCATCGGCCAGGACCAACTCGTGGAAGTCCTGATCGACCGTCTCCGCCAGCTCATGCTCATCGCCGCCTGCGGCCCGGACAGCGAGCTGATTGAGATGTCCGACGAGGCGCGCACGCAAGCCGTCGAGCAAGCGAAACAGTTCGACGCCGCCGCGCTCACGTACATGATCGCCCTCTGCGACACGCTCCAGCGCAACGCCCGCTCCAGCCCGAACCCGCGCGCGTTGCTCGACACCGTCGTCGTGCGCCTCGCGATGGCCGAGAAGATGGCCGACGTCACCGCGCTGCTCGCCGGCGGCGCCAGCAACAACGCGCGCCTCGCCGCCGGAAAAAAAAACTGAGCACTGAATCGGCCGAGGGGCCGAGGGGTCAAGCGGCCGAGGGACCAACCGCCCGCGCCAACGCTGCCCCACCCTCACCCTCACCCCACGCCGGAGCGCAGCGAAGCGAAGCTCCGGATCCCGCCCCCCCATCCACCGCCAGCTCCGCGTCCGACCAAAGCAAAGCCGCGGATCTCCCCGCTATCGACACCACCGACCCCGCCGCCGTCTGGTCGACGCTCGTCGACCGCATCGGCCAGCGCGCCCTCGCCTGGCTGCGTTTCCTCGAGATCGCCCAGCTCGAATCCGACCGCGTGGTTCTGCGCGTCCTGCCGGGCCACCGCGAGGTGCTCGGGTTCTGCAACGATCAGCGTCTGGAGCAGATCGGCCAGCACCTGCGGCCGATCCTCGGCCGGCGCGTGCGCGTGACGCTCCAGCAACCCGGCGCGGCCGGCGACACCGCGGACGACGCGGACGCACCGGCGCGTCGGGCCGGTCCCACCACCGCCGACCGCCGCGCCGCGATGAACCTGCCGCTGGTGCAGCGCGTGCTGGAGAATTTCCCCGACGCCACGCTCATCGACGCGCGCGACGAAGCCGAGCTGCCGCCACCGCCGGCGGAAGCGGCCACGGATGCTGAGTCGGCCGACGATGAGGACGAGTCGGAGTAGCAGCCGT
>JBMCXL010000322.1:0-3904 GCA_048621015.1 Phycisphaeraceae bacterium | reverse complement strand
GGCTTATGCCAGTGAAGCGCCGATCTTCCAGGCCGGTGCTGAGCGCAGCGAAGCTCCGGATCGCCCAGTATAATCTTCGTTCCATGCTCAAACTCGCCGCGCTGATTGAGAATCCGGGGGAGCCGCCCATTGAAACGCGCTATCGCGATCCGCACGTGCTGCGCGAGATGGGCTACAACGGCCTGGCGATCTACGAGACCACGGCACTGGCGGGCGTGGAAAGCGCGGAGGTGGTGTCCGACAGCGAGCTGCGCCGCTGGCTGGGCACGCGGATCGAGCACGTCGAGCGCGCGATTGAGACGGCGAGCGCGGCGGGGCTCGAGGTGCATCTGTTTTATGACGTGCTCGTGCTGCCGGAGGACGTGGTGCGGCAGCACGGTCAGAGCGTGACGTGCCGGGGCAACCGCGCCGGTGCGCTGTGCCCGGCGAGCGAGGCGGCGTTCGATCTGTCGGTGCGGGCGCTGCGCGCGATGTTGCAGCGCTGGCCGGCGGTGGCGGGCGTGGTGCTGCGGTTCGGCGAGACCGATGCGCCGCGGCTGCCGCACCTGACGGGCAACGACATCTACACGCCGCATTGTCCGCGATGCAGCCAGTTGGGGCGCGCGGATCGGATCGTGAACACGATCGAGCGGTTTCATCAACTCGTCGTCGGCGAGTTCGACAAGCGGTTGATCGCGCGCGCGTGGAATGTGCGGCCGGGCGGGTTGCACGATTCGGTGGAGCTGGCGCAGCGCGTGGTCGAACGGCTGCCGGGGGAGGAGCGCGACCAGCGCCTGGTGCTGTCCTTCAAGTTCACGCACACCGATTTCTGGCGGTATCAGAAGTGGAACCCGGCGAGCCTGGCGTGCGGACGGCGGCCGATCCTGTACGAATTGCAATGTCAGCGCGAGTTCGAGGGCAAGGGCGCGATGCCGAACTGGCAGACGGGCTTGTGGCGCGACGGTCCGCCGGAGGTTGGCGATGAGGTGGGTGGATTGGCGCAGGTGCGCGAGCGCGTGAATCTGGCGGGGTTGTGGGCGTGGGTGCGTGGCGGCGGTTGGGGCGGGCCGTTCATCTCGAACGAGAGTTGGATCGATGCGAACGTGTTCGCCGCGCCGCGGCTGGCGGATGATCCGCAGATGGGGGCGCGCGAATTGGCGGATGCGTGGATTGCGCAGCGGCTCGGCGTGGAGGGGGAGGCGCTCGCCGCGTGCGTGCGCGCGATCCTGGAACATTCGCCGGAGGTGGCGCGGCAGGCGTTTTACATCGGGCCGCTGGCGGAGCGCAAGAGCGATCCGTGGCATCCGAGCGGCGACTGGATTCAGGATGATCTCATTGATGCGCAGGCGGCGTGGCGCATCATCCAGCGCTTGCCGGAAGGCACGCTCGATGCGGCGGTGCAGGAGAAAGAGGCGGCGGCGGCGCGCGTCAGTGCGGATCGCGCGACATTGCAGCAGCTCGTCAGTGACCGGGCGCACGCGGCGCTGGAGCCGTTGGTGAACACGCTGATTTACGCCGAGTCGCTGTGCGAGACGCTGCGCGATTTGATCGCGGGGCTGGTGGCGTATCGGCGTTTTCTGAAGCAGCGCACGCCGGCGGCGGCGGAGGTGGCGCGGCAGAAGATGCTCGCGGCGCAGTCACATTGGAATCACCACACGCAGCGGCACGGTTCCTTGCCCGGCGCGGCGACGGCGTTTCGCGAGGCGCACTTCTGGGAGCTGACGCAGCAGGTGCTCGTGGAGGTGAGCGAGGTGCAGGCGCGTGAATAAGTGGGCGGACCCGCGGTGGGCTGGTCGCTTAAGCGACCAGTCCGGCGGGGCGCCGATGCGGCGTTATTTCGCCTCGAACCAGTTGGGGCCGGTACCGATCTCGACGCGCAGGGGGACTTTCAGCGACATCGCGTTTTCCATCTCTTCGCGCAGCACGTCGCTTGCGGTTTCGGTGTGCGCGTCGGGCGTTTCAACAACGAGTTCGTCGTGAATCTGAAGCAGCAGGCGGATCGGCAGGTCTTCGCGTTCGATGCGGCGATGGAGGTTGACCATCGCCTGCTTGATGAGGTCGGCGGCGGAGCCCTGGACGACGGAGTTGATGGCGAGGCGCTCGCCGAGGCCGCGCGTCTGGGGGTTGCACGAGTTGATCTGCGGGATCTGCCGGCGGCGGCCGAGCATGGTCTCGACGTGGCCGTGCGTCTCGGCGTGCTCGATGCACTTGTTCAGGAACTTGTCGATACCCTTGAAGCGTTTGCGGTAGTCGGTGATGAGCTGCTTGGCGCCGTCGACGTCGAGTCCGTCGATGCGCCGCGCCAGACCGTAGGGCGTGACGCCGTAGACGATGCCGAAGTTGACGATCTTGGCGTGGTTGCGCTGCTCGGGCGTGATTTCGTCCACCGCGACACCGAACACCTCCGCGGCGACGGCGGCGTGGATGTCCTGGTCGTTCTGGAACGTCTCGATCAGCGCCTTGTCGTTGGCCAGGTGCGCAAGGATGCGCAGCTCGATCTGCGAATAGTCGGCGCTGACCAGCACGTGGCCCTCGTCGGCGACGAACGCGCGGCGGATCTGCCGGCCGATCTCGGTGCGAATGGGAATGTTCTGGAGGTTCGGATTGCTGGAGGAGAGCCGGCCGGTCGCAGCGCCGGTCTGGTGGAACGTGGCGTGGATGCGCCCCGTCTCCGGCTCGATCGCGCCTTTCAGCGCTTCCAGGTACGTGCCGACGAGCTTGGTGAGTTGGCGATACTCCACCATGAGCTGCGGCACGCGGCGTTGATCTTCGGTGAGATCGGTGTGCTCGGCGAGGCGTTCGAGCACTTCGATGTCGGTGGAAGGGCCGGTCTTGGTGCGCTTCTGCACGGGCAGTTTGAGCTTGGTGAACAGCACTTCCGCGAGCTGCTTAGGCGAATCGATGTTGAATGGCTCGCCGGCGGCTTCGTGGATCTGGTCGCGCAGCTCGGTGATGCGCTCGTGCAGCTTTTTGCGCTGCTCGTCGAGCACGCTCGGGTCGACGCGGATGCCGGTGAACTCCATGTCGGCGAGGACTTCGATCAGCGGCATCTCGATCTCGTCAGCGAGGCGCTGCATGCCGTGCGTCTTGAGGCGCGGCCGCATCTTCTCGCAGAGGCGCAGCGACAGGTCGGCATCCTCCGCGGCGTAAGGGGTAATTTCCTCCAGCGGCACCTGGTCCATCGTCTTCTGCTGCGCGCCGCGCTTGCGCTCGCCGATGAGGCGCGTGATGGGAATGGTCTCGTGGCGCAGCTCGGCCAGCGCCAGGTCGTCGAGGCCCTGGCCCGGGGCTTCGAGCAGGTGCGCGCCGATCATGGAGTCGAACACGATCCCGCGCAGCCGCACGCCCGCGTGGCGCAGCACGAGCAGGTCATACTTGAGGTTGTGGCCGCACTTGGGCACGCTTTCGTCTTCGAGCACGGGGCGCAGCGCTTCGAGCACCGTTTCGCGGTCGAGATGCTTTTCAGGTTCCGGCGAGGCGATAGGCACGTAGACGCCGGTGTCGCTTTCCCACGAGAAGCACAGGCCGCAGAGTTCGGTGCGGTGGCCGAGGCCGATGGTTTCGGTGTCGACGGCGACGAGTTTCTGCTGGCGCAGCGTCTGGACGAGATCGTCGAGCTCGGCTTGCGTGGTGACGGCGCGGTAGTCGCAGCCGGCGGCGGTGGCGAGATCGGGGGCGCTGGTCGCGGTGTCACTGCCCGCGGCGCGCGCCGTGGCGCCGCCGTCGAACAGGCTGGTGGGAAACGCGGTGGCGTCGCCTTCCTGTTCACCCGTTGCGGTGGCGACGGCCTTGCCTTCTTCGAGCAGGCGATCCAGTTCGCGGCTGTGGCGGTTGAAGCCAAGCTCGCGGAAGATGCGATGCAGCGCGGCCGCGTCGACCGCGCCGATCTTCGCATCACTGAGATCGAACTCGATCGGCACGTCGC
>JBMCXL010000321.1:0-3916 GCA_048621015.1 Phycisphaeraceae bacterium | reverse complement strand
ACGCAACCCGCTCACTCGTTCGCTTGCGAAGCGCCCTGCTCCGCCTCCTGCCCGTCGCTCTCGCCCTCGGCCGCCTTGCCCTTCTGCGGCGTGCGCTTGTCCGGCGAGAGCAGCATTGTCATGCGCCGGCCCTGCATGCGCGGGTGGGCCTCGATCTTCGCGATGTCCTCGAGGCGATGGTAGATCTGCTCCATCGTCTTCATGCCCAGGTCCTGATGCGCCATCTGGCGGCCGCGGAACAGCATCGTGAACTGCACCTTGTCCCCGTCCTCGAGGAAGTCGCGTGCCTTGTTGACCTTGATGTCCAGGTCGTGGTCGTCAATGGCCGGCCGCAGACGCACGCCCTTCAGTTCACTCTGCTTGGCGTGGGACTTGGCTTTCTGCTCTTTCTTGCGCTGCTGGTACTTCCACTTGCCGTAATCCATGATGCGGCAGACCGGCGGCTTGGCCGTCGGCGCCACCTCGACCAGGTCGAGCCCCGCTTCGCGCGCGCGGCGCTTCGCCTCGTCGGTTTCGACGATACCCACCTGCTCGTTGTTCTCGTCGATTAACCGAATGGGAGAAATGCGGATCAGGTCGTTGATGCGCAGGCTCTTGCCGGTGTCCCGCTTTTGCGGTCGAAAGCGTCCCTTGCCGATGATCAGGTCTCCGAAGAAATAAAGGTCTGCTTCGGCCGGGCGGCGTGAAATCCGCTTCTACCCGGCCCCGACGCCACCATGACGCCGGTTCACGTGACATTCTATCGCGCGAAAGCCTATATCGTAGGCCTCTAGGGGACAACCAGCCAGAAAAGTGACCAGGTGAGGGGGTGACGAGGTGATCTACGTCGCGGACGTCCAGGCGCTGGGAGTCCGCTTCGTTTCGCGGTGGATCGACCGGCGGCCGCTGCCCGTTCGCACCTCGTCACCCCCTCACCTTGTCACCCTGTCACCCTGTCACCCCGTCACCCCGTCACCCCCCCATCCCCCATCCACCGCAGCAGCCAGAACGCCACCGGGGCCACGATGATCGGCGAGTCCACCACGTCCAGCACACCCCCGAACCCCGGCACCGCCCGGCCCGAGTCCTTCACCCCCGCGTCGCGCTTGAACAGGCTCTCCACCAGGTCGCCGAGCTGGCCGACACCGCCCAGCACCATGCCCGCCACCGCCGCCAGTCCGACCGGGTACGCCACCGCGCGGAACTCGCGCGCCCCGTCCACGCTCACCCACTGCCCCACCAGCCCCGAGGCGTTGCCCGCTGCCGCCAGCACCGCGCCGACGATCCCCGCCGCGACCATCCCGCCGACCAGACCTTCCCACGTCTTGCCCGGGCTGAGCCACGGGATCAGCTTGTGGCGGCCGATTGCGCGGCCGGTGAAATAGGCGCCGATGTCACAGAACTTGGTCACGCCGATCGCCGCCGCGATCACCCACACCGCGTGCTCGAAGCGCATCGCCAGGTAGAAGCTCGGCAGCACGCCGAGGTACACCATCGCCAGCAGCGCCGCCCCGCCCGCGGCCGCCGCGCCGTCCGGCTCGCGTCGCCGGCTGTGCATCAGCAGCGCCATGGCGAAGACCGCGCCGAAACCGGTCGCATAGACCGCCAGCGCCGTGGTGACGTCGAGGCCGGCCGGGATCATGTAGATCAGCAGCAGGCCGATGACCGCGGCAACCACGACGCCCGCGCCGCCGATCGCGACGCCGTTGGCGCGCAGGATCGCACCGAACTCGCGCCCCGCCGGCACGATCAGCACGAGGGACAGCGCTAAGATGCCCAATCCCGGCGGCAGGTGCGTCTGGCCGCCGAGGATTGTCTGCAACCATGTGCCCGAGATGTCCACGCGCTCCAGCACGCTGTCGACGTAGAGCACGACAACCAGGCCGACGATCATGATCGGCCCAAGGATCAGCCGGTGACGAAGCATGGCCGCATCCTACCAACCCCCTCGCCCCCCTGCCCTGGCGCCCGCCCGCGTTCGCAGCCGCGCCGGCGCTGGAGTACCTTTCCGCTCATGACCCTGACGCCGCGCGATACCCCCGCCCAACCAGCCGCGCAGCCGGCGCTGGCGATCCTGCTCGTGATGGTCGCGGCGATGCTCGGCGCCGCCCCCCTGTCCGCCGAGGCGCTGCCCGTGGCCGGCGACGACCAGCATCTCTGGGTGGTGCAGCCGGCGCGGGACGACGACGGCGAGGGGAACGCCCCTCTGGTCGTGCGCCATCGTGGGCCTGGAGACGAGGCGAACGCGTTCAACTACGCCGGCACGCTCACCGACACGCAGCGCCCCCTGCGCCTCGCCGCGGCCGGCGCGACCCTGTGGATGCTCGAAACCGATGGCACCGTCACCACGCTCACCGCATCGCGCCCCGTCGCACCGATGGGCTGGCAGTACGACCAGCGCCACGAACCATCGCTGCCCGACGGCGCGAGCGTCCGCGCGTTCGACGTGGGCGAGGGCGGGCGCTTTGCGCTGCTGCGCATCGACGCCGCCGAGGCGCTCGAGCAGCTTGCGCGCCCGATGCCGGAAGCACGGCCGTGGGACCAGTGGGATCCGCTGCGTCGCATGACGCTCAACCTCCCGCCCAACTCCCCCCCTGCCGATTCTGCCGACCAGCAATCGGAACAAGCGGAGCCATCCGCAACCCAGGAGGAATCGGCGCAGACCGCCGTTGGCCTGGATCGCCTCGTGCAACTGCGCGGCAGCGCCTGGCGCAGCGTGCCGCTGCCGGATGACTGGCCGGCCAGCGCGGCGCAGCTCGTGGCGCCCGAGGCGCGGGGCGAGCCACTGCGCCTGCTCGCACGCGACCCGGCCGACGAGCACACGCTGCGCGTCTACGAGCGGCGCGGCGAGGAGTGGCAGCGCCGCGACTACACCTTGAACCGTGCATCGGCGGTCCGCGCGCTCGCAGTAGACAGCCAACTCGTGATCGCCCAGCCGGTGAGCATCGGCAACGGACGCGTCACGCTGCACCTGTCGGTGCTGCGCAACGGGCGCGAATTGCCGCTGGGTGAGCTGACGGTCGAGGCGCCGGGGGCGCGGCGATGGGGTGTGGCCCCAATGGAAGGCAGCGCCGCGCTGGTGGTGGCTTCGAACGAGCCGGCGGCGACGGACCGGGCGGAGACGGTCAATCAGCTCTGGTGGGCGCGGATGAATCTTCAGGGGCAGGTGCTCGCCGAGCCGGCGCAGCTCGAAGCGCCGACCGGCACGCCGCTGGGTCGTGTCGCCGACTACGCGATTCTCGTCGCCGTGCTGGTGCTGGCGGTGCTGATGATGCTGCTGTTCTGGCGGCGCGACGTGGAGCAGTATCGGCTGGAGCTGCCGGCGGAGGTGGTGCTGGCGGGGCTGCTCCGCCGGGCGGCGGCGGGGGCGCTGGATCTGGCGCCGGCGATGGCGGTGGCGATGCTGGTCTATCGCATCGATCTTCAGGAATTGATGATGTTCCGCTGGCCGGGGCAGGGACAAGCCGACAGCTGGACGGACATCGCGCCGGGCGGCCTGGCGATCGGCGTGTTCCTGGCGCACACGTGCCTCTGCGAACTGATCTTTGCCCGCAGCCTCGGCAAAGCGCTGATGGGTCTGCGCGTGCACACGATCAAGGGCGAGCGTCCGCGCGCGTGGCAGGTGCTGGTGCGCAACGCGCTCAAAAGTTTCGACCTGGTCGCCTGGCTGCTCCTGCTGCTGCCGGTGCTCGGCCCCTATCGCCAGCGTCTCGGCGACCTGGTGGCGCGCACCGTCGTGACCATGCCGGCGCCAAGCGAACAGAACAATGACGAATGACGAATTAAAAATTGTGAATTTTGAATTTTGAATTCTAACTCCCCCCAACCCCCCGCCGTCGTCCTGCTCTCGGGCGGGCTCGATTCCGCCACGACGCTCGCGATCGCGCGCGAGCAGCGTTACGCCTGCCACGCGCTGAGCTTCGACTATGGCCAACGC
>JBMCXL010000320.1:0-3920 GCA_048621015.1 Phycisphaeraceae bacterium | reverse complement strand
CACCGCGAGGCGGACGCCCGGTAGTTGGCGATCCCCTCACCCGCCTCGTTGGACGCTGCCGTGCGAATGTTGCGCCACCTGCTCGGCACCCTCTCCCGGGGGGAGAGGGTTTCGCAGCGCCTGCGCAAAAGTGTCGGGAGGTGAGCTCGCAGGGAGGGGGTTGAGAACTGTGAAGCAGGTTCACCGCCGTGCGATGCACGCATGCCGATGTCCCTACCGGCCGCGCGAGCGTGAGGAAGCAGCCGGCCGATCCTGCGCCTGGAGCATGGACGGCGGCAGCAACTGGTCCTGCCAGCGGGCCGATTGCAGCATGAGTGCATCGGCCCACCGCAGGAGCCGACCACCGCTCCACAGCAGCGCCCGCGTCAGCCCCGTGGCCAGGCCGGCCACCACCGTGGCGGCGAGCGCACGAAACCAGTAGCCGATGCGGCGCGCAAGATGATCCGAGTTCGGCGTGCGGAGGCGCGATTTGAGCATGGGTCAGATCCCACAAACAACGACGATCCATCCCCTGCCGGCCTCTGGCGGATCGCATCGCCCGAGGCGGCAACGCTGGCGGCGACCTCCGACGACCAGAGGCTTGCCGATTCTTGCTCCGCGGCCTTCCGCTGGCGCGCGGCCCGGGCGGTGGCATGCCGGGCGGGCGCCACTTCAACCCCTTCGGTTGAATCGCCGGTCCCGTGAACCGGCGCACGGGCTCCCCGCGCAGATTCACGCCGAGCCGGTGGGATGGGAATGTCTGTAGGAGTCCAGCCGATGGCGGGCGCGCCGAGATCACGCACCGGACGCGGCGCTGGCGGGCAATTGCACGGCAACCTTCTCGCCCGTCTCGGTCGCGCGCTGGATGGCGTCGAGCAGGCCCAGCGTCCAGAGGTTGTCCGCGGCGCTGGTCGCCGGCGGCGTGCCGTGCCGAACGGCGTCGAACAGCTCTTCCATCAGCGCCCAGTCGCCGGCCGTGTCGCTCGGGGCGAGCGTGGACTCGGCGCCGTCCTCGATCGCGGTGAACGTCAGCGCCTCGTGATCGACGCGCAGCGCGCCGCGCTCGCCGTCGACGCGGAAGCTGTGCTCCTCGCGCGCCGACGCCCAGGCGCCGAAGTAGTTGACCGTGATGTTGTCTTCAAAGTGCAGCAGCGCCTGCACGGTGGTCTCGCCGGTGAAATCGCCCCACGGCGGCAGCCACGACTGGCCGGTGACGTGCAGCGGCCGGCGGCCGAGGATGTAGCGGATCAGGTCGAGGTCGTGCACGCCCATCTCCCACAGGTAATTGTGGGGCATGTGCTGCTGGTACGTACCGGTGCCGAAGCGTCGGCGCGTGCGCGTGAAGATGCCCGCGCCCGGCGCGCCGATCGCGCCGTCGTCCACCTGGCGCGCCATCGCGTGCAGCAGCGGCTTGTAGCGGTAGTTCTGGCCCACGACCACGTGAACGCCCTGCGCCTGCGCCGCGGCGACGATGGCGGCGCCGTCCTCCAGCGTCAGTGCCAGCGGCTTTTCCACCAGCGCATGCAGCCCGTGCGCCGCGGCGGTCTCGCAATCGTGCCGACGGCTCGTGGCGGCGCTGGCGATCAGCGCAATGTCCGCCTCGACCTGCCGCACCGCCTCGGCGATGTCGCCGAACGCGGGCGCGTCCAGGTCCGGGTGCGCTTCGCGCGTCGCAGTGATGGCGGCCTCGGCCGGGTCCACCAGCGCCACGCTCCGGCAGTCCGGGTGCTCCTGAACGCGCTTGACCCAGCCCCGGCCGCGCTTGCCGCAGCCGACGTGCATGATGCGCCACGGTGCCATGAATCGATCCTTCTGCACAGCGCTTTGTGAACAGCGCGTTATTCGAAATAGCAGTCGCCGTGCGCCATCGCCTCCGGCGGCGCGGCGATGATGAGCACGTGCAGCTCGCTGTCGTCGGCGGGCTTGCTCGTGTGCCAGGTGTTCGGCGGGACGACGATCAGGTCGCCGGCCTGGATCTCGGACCACTCGCCGTCCAGCTCCATGTGCCCCTTGCCGTGGGCGACGAAATAGAACTCGGTCGTCTGCTTGTGATAGTGCCGCACCGATCCGCCGATGCGCATGTAATGCAGGCTCGCGTAGGGCGACTCGCCGGTGGCGAGCATATCGCGGCGCTGCCCGCAGACCGAGCGCCATTCCGGTAGCTCGCTCACCCGCCGAATCACCGCCTCCTGCAACGGCGGGGCCATCTTCGCGTCGCTGGTCGTGGATTGCGCCTGTTCGTCTGCCATCGTGACCGACCTCCTTTGTTGCGCGGCCGCGGCGCAGGGTTCAACCACTCTTCTGTTCACTCGGCGAGATACGCTTCGTATCGTTCATCGATGCGCGCCTCCGCCGCATCGCCGGGATGCACGATGATGCGCGTGCGCAGCACGAGCGGCTCACCCGGCTCGATCCGGTACGGGCCGCGGAAATGGGTCCAGTCGGCGAGCGAGAGCGGCCCGTAGGCGCGCGTGAATGCCGGGCTGGGATAGTGCGGGTTGTCCGGGTGATCGAGGATGGCGATGCCGTACACCCCGCCGTCGGGCGTGAGCGGGCCGGCGTAATCGATCCAGCGCGTCGGCTGGCCGAAGGTGTCTTGTTCACCGGCGCGGCCCTGGTCGTCGACGATGATGCCGGCGCGCTTGCCGATGATCGCATCGGCGACGCGGACCATGGGCATGCCGGCCTCCTTGGTTTCGCCGAGCGTGACCGGCGCATCGCCGGGCGGCGTCAGCTCGCTGGTCCAGTCGAGGATGCGCACGCGCGCCTCGTCCTCGGTGGCGAAGCGCAGCGTGCGCCGCTCGTGCAGGCGCACCGCGCCGTCAGGCCCGCGCCACTCGTTGCGCTGCACGAGCTGCGCGGCTTCGCCGGAGGCCAGCTCGTCGAAGCCGGCGTGCACGATGCGCCCCTGGTTCGCGCCGCCGAACTCGGTCCAGAAGTTGACCCCGTCCACATCGTCGTGGCCGAACCAGACCGAGCGGTGGTGAATGTGGTCGGCGGGCTGATCGTCGGTGATGGACCAGCCCTTGACGCAACAGAACGGATAGAGGTGCGGCTTGAACACGCCGGGGCCGTTGTAGGCATACAGCGCCAGCAGCTCGCCGCGCTGGTCCGCGGGTGTGTCGGCCGGCGCCAGGTCGATCCACACGCGGCCATATTCCGGTTGATCGATCAGGCGAACGGTGGTCGTGGACAGCGAAACACCAGCCATCGCTTCGTCTCCTTCCGCGGCATGGACCGGCGAATGCCTGCGCCGTCGTCAGGACCCCGGGTCAAGTCTATCACCGCTGCTTCAGCCCCGAAAGCTGGGGCGCGCCGGCGCCGATGCCCCCGCTCAGGCTTGCACCGGTGCGCATTGTCCCGCGCATCCCCATCGACGCCCCGGGAACGGCAAGCCGGGCGCGGCTACGGTGTTCCAGGGCCGTGGGCTTGAATGACGAAAACCGCAATCCCGAGGAGGTGCATGATGCAGGCGCGCGACTTCATGACCGAGGCTGTTTACTGCTGCACGCCGGAGACGTCGCTGCGGGATGTCGCCCGGACCATGGCCGAGCGCGACGTCGGGTGTCTTCCCGTGGTGTCGGATCAGGACAGCCGCAAGCTGATCGGCATGCTGACCGACCGTGACATCGTGACGCGCACGCTGGCACAGGACCGGAATCCGTGGGAGCTGTCCGCCGGCGACTGCATGACCGGCGAGATCTTCACCGTGCATCCGGACACGAGCGAGGAGGAGCTGTGCGAGTTGATGGAGCAGAAGCAGGTGCGCCGCGTGGCGGTGGTGGATGACCAGAACATCTGCCACGGCATCGTGTCGCAGGCCGACATCGCCCGCAAGGCCAGCGAGCACGAGACGGCCACGGTGCTGCGCGACATCTCCCGGGCGAAGGCGTCGTAGCGCCGCCCGGACGGAGCGTGTGCGAGTGGAGAGTGGAAAGTAG
>JBMCXL010000319.1:0-3954 GCA_048621015.1 Phycisphaeraceae bacterium | reverse complement strand
CATACCGCCCGCGCGCCACGTTCACGGCCTCCACCCCCAGCGTCTCGATCAATTCTTCCGGCGGCGCTTCATCGCGCGGCACATCGATGGGCAAATCCATGCCGATCATGCCCGTCGCCTCGCGCGTGCACGTGATGCCGTCCACGTATTTCGTCTGAAAATAGATCATCTCCGTCGCCTGCGTGAGGTTGCGCGACCAGAGCAGGTGCGCGGTGGCCAGCGTCGCGTGACCGCACAACTCCACCTCCGCCGCGGGCGTGAACCAGCGCAGCTCGAACCCGCCGGTGATCGGCCGCACGAATGCCGTCTCCGACAGGTTCATCTCCATCGCCACGCGCTGCATCCACGCGGCGTCGGCTTCCTCCAGCAACAGGCACACCGCCGCGGGGTTGCCGGCAAACGGCACCTCGGTGAACGCATCCACGATGTAAATGGGCGTCGACATGCCCGCATGATAAACACACACCGCGCCCACGACTTGGACCCGCACGCCGGACCGCAGCGACCGCAGGGAGCGCAGGTCCGGATCACCCCTCCCCCGGCACGAACACACGCAGCGCCCCCGGCAACACCCGGAACACCACCGGCGTGCGCCCCACCGGCTCGCCGTCGCTGCTGAACAGCATCTCCGGCACCGTCTCCACGCGAATCTCATTGCCACGCTGAATCAGCGCGCCGGACGTCTCGGACTCGCCGCCGAACACAAAGCTCGATGCCGCGCGAAGCTGCGACCACAGATCGGCCGAGGTGATCGCCAGCAGGTCCAGACGATGATCCTCCGGCGAGGCCCTGGGCGCCAACGGCATACCGCCGCCGGCGAAACGGCCGTTGGCCACGACGATGCTGTATGTCGACGCCTCCATCTCCCGGCCGTCCACGTGCAGCCGCGCGTGATAGAGGCGCGGCTCCGTCACCGCCTGCGCCGCGGCGCGCAGATACGCCAGCGCGCCCCACGTCTTCTTCATCTGGTCGTCAAGCTGCTCGTGCACCTGCTCGCTGAATCCGCCCGTCGCGGCGTTGAGCACATAACGCGTGCCCTGATCGTCGATCATCGCCGCCAGGTCGATGCGCGCCTCGCGCCCCCGTTCCAGCAGCGCCAACGCCTCGGCGGGCGTATCGGGCAAGCCGAGCGTGCGGGCAAAATCGTTCGCGGTGCCGCCCGGCACGATGAGCAGCGACAGGGCGGCGAAGTCCGGCGCCAGGCCGTTGACCGCCTCGTGCAGCGTGCCGTCACCGCCGACCACGATGAGCGTCGTTCGGCCCGCATCCACCGCCGCACGCGCGGCGCGCCGCGCGTCCCCTTCGCTCTGCGTCTCGTGCAGCTCGACCTCGCGTTCCGCCGCGAAACGGCGCAGGACCTCCGCCACGTCACCTTGGCCGGCCCCCGGATTGAGAATCATGCTGATCGTCACGGCCCGCACTCCCCGAAAACAGGCTGCCACCCGAACCATAGCGCGCCGGGGGAGTGAAGCGGATGTGCCCGATCGCCGATGCAGGCATAATGGTGCGCTTGAGAACGGATGCACACCGTCGCTGGGGGATCGCACGATCCCGCGGCAGGGCGGACGGAGCCGGACGCCATGCAGGAGCAGGACGCCTCATCGCAGCGCGACGACCGCCCGGATACCGCCGCCCGCAGCGCCCGTGTGCGCCGCATCATCGTCGCGGGCTACGGGCCGGTGGGGCGAACCGTCGCCGAGCAACTTGAAGAAGCGGGCGCGCAGGTCACGATCATCGACGCCAACGTCTCCACCATCGAACGGCAGCAGGCGCTGGACAAGCACGTCGTGCACGGCGACGTGCGCGACCCCGAAGTGCTGCGCGCCGCCGGCATCGACAGCGCCGATGCGCTGATCCTGGCGATTCCCGACGAGCGCGAAGCGGTCGCCGCCTGCGGCGTGGCGCGCAAGTTGAACCCGCACATCTATCTCGCCGCGCGCACCAATTTCGTCAGCCAGGGTTTGCTCGCGCGCGAGGCCGGCGCGGACCATGTCGTCATCGAGGAGATCGCCACCGCCGAGGCGATGCAGCGCGCGGTGATGCAGCAACTGCTCGGCGAAAAGAACGACGAGCCCCATTAGCCGCTTGCGGCTGATACGCATGGCGCTTGCATCTCGTGCGTGCGGTGCCCCGGCTTGTGTCGCAGACCAGAACCGTGCATCGCCAGTCGTCCGCACGGCTTATCGCTTCGCGGATAAGAGACTGTTTCACTGCGACCAATTTGGCGTTCAAGCCGCGGGGTGAGTCCGCGAACCCCGCGGATATTCGGCGCTCAAACACCCGCCGGGTTCGCGGACTTACCCCGCGGCTTGGCTTGTGAAACAGTCCCTAAGCGCCAATTTCACCGCCGCGCTGCACCACGATCGCGTCAACTCCCCTCCCTCGCAGGGAGGGGTTGGGGGAGGGTCAAGCGTGCTGCAACCATGGACGCCACATCCGCGTGACGGCGACACAAGGTAGACCCGCGCCTCACCCTCCCCCTGCCCCTCCCTCCAGGGAGGGGGGGTTGAGAGCTGTGAAACAAGCGCTTAAAGACTAGTTCATTGCGATCCCCAAGCCCGCGGATGGCGAGTCCGCGAGCCTTCCGTGGGGTTGCGGTTGCGTTGTGAAACTGGTTCTTAGCGGGGTTGCGGACAGGGGACACCGCTGCCAGGCCGCGGGCGGCAGCCTATTCGTCAAGCACTTCCTCGAAGAACAGCTTCATGTGCTCCCACGAACGGCGATCCGCGGTTTCGTTGTAGCCGATGTTCTCCGACTCGCGCGCCGCGGACGCGGGATTCGTGAAGCTGTGCTTGGCGGCGGCGTAGACGATGAGCATCCAGTCGGCGTCCGCTTCGTCCAGTGAATCGGTGTAGGCGTTCAACTCGTCCTGCGGCACGTTGCCGTCCGCGGCGCCGTGGCAGATCAGCACGCTCGCCTCGATCCGCTCGGTGTCCTCTTCCATTGCGGGCTTGGGGTTGCCGTGGAAGCTCACCACGCCGGCGAGGTCCGCGCCGCTCCATGCCAGCTCGGTCACGGTCGTGCCGCCGAAGCAGTAGCCGATCGCGGCGACGGGCGTGTCGCCAAGCTCCGCCGCGTCGCGGAACGCATCGAGCCCCGCTTGCGCGCGGGCGCGCAGGCGCGAACGATCCTGGTAGAGCGCGCCCGCCCACTGTCCCGCCTGGCCTGGGTCGTCGGTCACCTTGTCCTGGCCGTACATATCCAGCGCGAAAGCGATGTAGCCCAGCTCCGCGAGCTGGCGCGTGCGCTGCTTGGTGTAGCCGTTCAGCCCCCACCATTCATGCACCACCAGCACCGCCCCGCGATAATCGTCGCGCGCTGTGTCGCGCGCCAGGTAGCCGCGCAGCGCCTCATCATCGTGCTGGTAATCGACCTCCCGCGTGTCGACCTCGGCCGAGAGGAACGCGGGCGCGGCAGCGCACAGCAGGGCGACGCCCAGGCATTTCCATCCGATCGAACAGCGCGTGGGCATGGCGATCCTCCTTGTTTGGCGGCGGCGAGCCGGTGGCCGGCGCGTTCCATGATACTGGGACCACGGGCTCGAACCTACGGCCGCTTGCCGTTCAACCGGCGCTCGACAGCAGCTCGTCCGCGCCCATGTCCGGTGCGGGCAGGTCGGAGTGGCCCATGAGGCGCTTGTCGATCGCTCGCGCGGCGCCGCGACCTTCAGCGATCGCCCAGACGATGAGTGAAGCGCCGCGGCGCATGTCGCCGGCCGCGAACACTTTGTCCACGTTCGTCGCGAACTGGCCATAGGGCGCATCCACCGTCCCGCGCGTCTCGCTGACGCCGAGTTGCTGCACGATCGCCGGCGTGTCGTGGCCGGTGAAGCCGATCGCCAGCAGCACGCGCTGCGCGGGCAGATCGCGTTCCGAATCGGGCACTTCCTGCGCGACGAGCTTGCCGCTTTCATCGCGGGTCCACTCCAGCAGCGACACGCGCACCGCCTTGACG
>JBMCXL010000318.1:0-3972 GCA_048621015.1 Phycisphaeraceae bacterium | reverse complement strand
GCTGACCGAGGTGGCGCGGCTCACGCTCGCGATCGGGTTGATGGGCGTGGCGCTGCGCCTGCCGCCGCGCTACTTTCGCAAGCGGTGGCGCAGCCTGCTCATGATGCTCGGGCCGGTGATGGGGTTGATGTGGCTGGTCAGCGGGTTGCTGAGCTGGGCGCTGCTGGGCGTGGGCATCTGGACGGCGTTCGTCATCGGCGCGTGCGTGACGCCGACGGACCCGGTGCTGGCCAGCGCGACCGTGTCCGGCCAGTTCGCGCGGCGGAACCTGCCGGGGCGCGTGCGGCATCTGATCTCCGGTGAATCGGGCGCCAATGACGGGTTGGCGCTGCCGCTGCTGATGCTGCCGATCCTGATCATGCAGCGGCCGCCCGACGCGGCGCTGGGGGAATGGTTGGCGCACAGCGTGGTGTGGCAGGTCGGCGCGGCGGTGGCGCTGGGGTGGATCGCGGGGCTCGTGGCGGGGTACGTGCTGCACTGGGTCGAAACGCACGAGCCGATCAGCAAGACGTCGATGCTCTCGTACACGCTGGCGCTGTCGCTGGTGGTGCTTGGCGCCGGTCGGATGCTTGGTCTGGACGGCATTCTCGCCGTGTTCGTCGCCGGCCGGGGGTTCACCGCCACGGCGACCAACCGCGAGCGTCGCGAGGAGGAGAACGTGCAGGAGGCGGTGAACCAGTTTTTCATCCTGCCGGTGTTCGTGCTGCTGGGCATGACGCTGCCGTGGGCGGAGTGGGGCGCGCTGGGTTGGCGCGGCGTGGCGCTGGCGGCGGCGATCCTGCTGCTGCGCCGGTTGCCGGCGGTGATGGGGTTGCACCGCTGGATTCCTGCGCTGCGGCAGCGGGGCAACGCGCTGTTCGCCGGCTGGTTCGGGCCGATCGGTGTGGCGGCGCTGCTTTACGCCACGCACGCGGCCGCGCAGACCGGCGCGCGCGAGGTGTGGCCGGCGGTCAGCCTGGTCATCGTCAGTTCGATCCTCGCGCACGGCATCAGCGGTGCGCCGGCGATTCGCCGGATGGGTCGGCGACAGCGCAGCGCAGGCTGACCGTGCCCAGCGCCAGGTCCGGGCGCAGATGATCGAAGCAGAACTGGCCGGGGATCAGCGCGGCGAGGCGCCCGCTGCGCTCGACGACCATGCTGTGGCCCGGTTGAAAGTACGCGCTCGCCGCGTCGTAGCCGGCCTGGTTGCACGCGGCGAAGGCGAAGTCGTGCGCGAGCGCCCGCTCGATCGCGCCCTTGGGGAAACAGACCGACGCGGCGGACTCCAGGTACGCCGCGCGCCGCGCGGGATCGTGCAGGTCGCTTTCGCTGAAGCCCTTGTCGGCGTCACCCAGGCCGGCGGTCATCGCCAGCACGAGATCGCAGCCGGCGCCGGCCAGGTCGTCGTGGATGTCGGGGATGCCGCTGTCGGCGCAGATGAGCATGCCGATGGTCGCGCCGCGATGGTCGAAGGTCGTGCGCTGCCGCGCGCCGGCGCTCACGCGGCCGGTGCCGATCTCGTAGGGATCGATGTTGTGCTTGCGCTCGACGATGCGCCGGCCATCGGGCAGCAGCGCCGCGGCGCTGTTGTGGATGCTGCCGTCGTCTGCACGCTCGTAAAGTCCCGTGACAATGGCCAGGTCGAGCGACCGGGCCAGTTCCGCCAGCGCTTCCACCGCCGGATCATCCAGCGCGATCGCCGCCTCGATCGCCACGCCGTGATGGTCGTACCCGGTCAGGTGCGACTCGGAAAACAGCACCAGGTCGGCGCCGCGCTGCGCCGCCTGCTCGATCATCGGCGTCATGCGGCGCAGGTTCTCCGCCACGTCGCCGGGCACCACCAGCGGCTGCGCCACCGCCACCGTCAACTGTTGCTCGCGCCGGGGATCCGTCATGCGTGTGGTTCTCCGCTCCGTTTGATGCACACCGTCACGTTGCAAGCCCAAGCCGCGCGGGTGAGCGCAGCGAACCCCGCGGGTATCCGCCCGCCGATTATAAGATGGATCGCCCCTGCCCGGGCTTTTCCGGCCGGGCGTGTCACGGCGGCCCGGTGCGGGTAAAATCGAAACTGTCGGACCCGTTCAACCCAGGCCCCCTCGGCCGCAACATCACGGGGAAAGATCGACCTTGAGTGATTCCAGCAGCCTCAGCGCGGCGCCGCGTGCGACCCCGGACGCGGACAGCAGCGCCACCACGGACATCAAAACTTTCGTCCTGGACACCAACGTCCTGCTGCACAACCCCGCCTCGCTCTACATGTTCAAGGACAACGAGGTGGTCATCCCCTTCGCCGTCCTCGAGGAACTGGACAAGTTCAAGAAGCAGAGCGACGACGTCGGCCGCAACGCGCGCGAGGTGATCCGCCAGCTCGATCAGCTCCGCCAGCAGGGCAAGCTCGCCCACGGCGTGACGTGGAACGGCGAAGGCGGCACCATCCGCGTCGAGCTGTCCAGCGACGAGGATCGGCCGAGCTGGCTGCGCGGCGACGCGCCCGACAACCGCATCATCGCCGTCGCCTGGCGCCTCAAGGAGCAGGGCCAGCGCGCCATCCTCATCACCAAGGACATCAACGTCCGCCTCAAGTCCGACGCCCTGGGCATCCCTGCCGAGGACTTCGAGGCGCAGAAGGTCGACATCACCCACCTTTACGCCGGCTATTGCGAGCTGGCCGTGCCGGGCGGCGTGATCGACACGCTCTACGAGGAGAAACAGCTCGATCTCGACGAACTGACCGAGCACCTGATCCAGACCGACGCCTCCGGAAAAGAGTACGTCGTCGAGCTTCAGGCCAACGAGTACGTCCACCTGCGCGATGCGCTGGACGAATCGCACACCGGCCTGGCGCGCCGCCTCGCCGACACCGAACAGCTCATTCCCATCCACGGCCCGCGCAAGCCCGTCACCGGCATCATGGCGCGCAACGTGCAGCAGACCATGGCGCTGGACCTGCTGCTCGACGACGAGATCAAGCTCGTCACGCTCCTCGGCAGCGCGGGCACGGGCAAGACACTGCTCGCCATCGCCGCCGGCATGAGCAAGACGTTCAACGAACAGCGCTACGACAAGCTGCTGGTGGCGCGCCCCATCATGCCCATGGGCCGGGACATCGGCTACCTGCCCGGCACCAAGGACGAGAAGCTCGAAGCGTGGATGCAGCCGATCTTCGACAACCTGACGTATCTCATGTCCACGCGCGCCGCCGGCGCCCAGCACGCCGAGTCGAAGAACCCCGAGCAGCGCATCCATCAGCTCATGGCCGACGGCTCGCTCGTGCTCGAACCTTTGACCTACATCCGCGGCCGATCCATCCCGCACCAGTTCATCATCGTCGACGAGGCGCAGAACCTCACGCCGCACGAGGTGAAAACCATCGTCTCGCGCGTCGGCGAAGGCACCAAGATCGTGCTCACCGGCGACGTCGGCCAGATCGACAACCCGTACCTCGACAGCTCCTCCAACGGCCTGTCGTACATGGTCGAGCGCCTCAAGAACAACGCGATGGTCGGCCACGTCACCCTCGCCAAGAGCGAGCGCAGCGAACTGGCATCGCTCGCGGCCGCGAAGCTGTAGTGTCTTCTCCGTCCAAGCGTCGCGCGACGCCGGCGCAGCCGGCGCGTGCTCCCTCTCCCCCCGGGAGAGGGTTGGGGTGAGGGGACTTGCTGTAGCCAATGACTGCCACATCGCGCAGTAAAACGCCCGGTCGTCGGCGATCCCCTCACCCGCCTCGTTGGACGTTTATCTGCGAATGCTGCGCCACTTGCTCGGCACCCTCTCCCGGTGGGAGAGGGTTTTGCAGCGCCTGCGCAAAAGAACGCACGGTACAATGCCGCCATGAAACTGACGCGCGTCTTTCTTCTGGGGTTGGTGGCGTCGCTGGCGCTGGCGGCGGCGCTGGGCATCTACGCCTTTCTGTTCGGCCAGTTCAGCGGCTTCGAGTGGCGCCTCATTCTGACCACGCTCAGCGTCGGCCTGTTCAGCATCACGGCGCTGGGC
>JBMCXL010000317.1:0-4001 GCA_048621015.1 Phycisphaeraceae bacterium | reverse complement strand
CGATCACCACGCGCCTGCGCGGCGCGCTGCTGGAGCTGATCGAGCACGAAACGGGAAATGGGGAGTAGGGATTGGAAGTGCGGGACTTGCGATTGGAGCCAAGCGGACTGGTCGCTTAAGCGACCAGTCCAGCGCACACCAACCAGTGAGCATCACAATGCCATCCAAGCCCTGGCTCGACACCGCCATCGCCCACCGCCATGTCCACTGATCCGCCGGACAACCCGTCCGTCACCACCTTCGCGCCGCTCGTCGAGTTCGCGCGCCGGCACGTGCGCGTGCATCTGCGCGCCACCACGCGCCAGGTCTGCACGCGCGGCTACACGCTGGAGCGGCGCATGCTCGACCAGCACAACCTCATCTTCATCGCGCGCGGCCGCGCCGAATGGGTGCTCGATCAACAACCGGTGCCGTTGAACGCCGGTGAGTTCGTCCTCGTGCCCCCGCACGTCTGGCATCACGGCCGCGGCCTGACCAAACGCCTGACGCTGCTGTCCCTGCACATCGTCGCCATGCTGCCGGGCGGCCGCGACCTGTTCGAATTGCTCACCCCGGCGCAGCACCAGGCCGTCGAGCCCGACTCCTACCTCGACCGCTACCTCCGCGCCGCCGTGGCCGAGTTCGATCGGCCGAGCGAGGAGGACGCCCGGTTGATGCTCTCGACCTGGACGCGGCTGATCGTGCTGGAGATGCTTACCGACAACGCGCGGCGCGGCCTGCTCACCGCCCGGCCGGCGGACCCGATCGTGACCGAGGTGATGGACGAACTGAACCGGCGGTTCAACACGCCGATCCGCCTCGACGACCTCGCCGCGTGGACCGGCTTCTCTCCGCAACATCTGAACCGCCGCTTCCGCAAGCAGCTCGGTGTCACGCCGCTGCAATACCTGGCGCAGTTGCGCATGCAGCGCGCCGCCGCCCTGCTCGCCGACGGCCGGCTGACCATTCAGGCCGTCGCCGAGCGCGTCGGGTACCAAGACCCCTACTACTTCAGCCGGCTGTTCAAGCAGCACCTCGGCCAGAGCCCGGCCCAGTACCGCGACGCCGCCGCCGAGCCGGCACGTTCAAATCCTCCATCCTCGCGTTCAAGCGATCCATTCCCCCCGCGCCGGCGCGGCCGATAGCATCTGTATTCTGCCATGCAGGATCCAGGCCGCGCGGGTGAGCGAAGCGAACCTCGCGGCGATCAACAGGGCAACACCACCGGCCGTCCACGAATCGCAACGATCCGGCCAGTGCCAAGCATCGAAAGGAACAGCCCATGAGCGAGCACCAGACCAGTCTCACAGCCGAACAATGGACCGAGTACGAGCGCACCGGCGTGCTGCGTCTCGGCAAGCTGCTCAGCGACGACGAGCTCAAGCAGCTCCAGGACGAGATCGACGCCATCATGCTCGGCAAGGCGAGTGTCGACTACGACAACATGCTCATGCAGCTCGACAGCGAGGACGGTGCCTATGACAAGGCCGGCCCGCAAACCAAGGGACACAAGGGCGCCACGCTCAACTATCGCAAGATCCAGGACCTCGAGTTCGACCCGGTCTTCCTGCGCTACATGCAGCGGCCGCTGTTCCGCGACATCTGCCGGCGCGTGTACGGCGAGAAGGACATTGCCGCCTTCCGCGCGATGTTCATGAACAAGCCCGCCCGGAAAGGCACCTGGCTGCCGTGGCACCAGGACCGCTGGAACTTCCTCGACCGCGACCCGCTGGTCACCGTCTGGACCGCGCTGGACCCGGCGACCGTCGAGAACGGTTGCGTGCAGATCATCCCCGGCAGCCACAAGCACGGGCTGATCAACCCCAGCCACGGCTCGGGCTTCCTCACCGAGGAGCAGGCCGCCGAGTACTGCAAGCCGGACAAGGTCGAGCATCTCACGCTTGAGGCCGGCGAGGTCGCGCTGCTGCACAACTGGGTGCTGCACGCCTCGGACGTGAACCGCTCGGACGTCTCCCGCCGCGCGTTCAGCGTCTGCTACATGGACGCGGGAACAAAACTCACCAAGGACGGCAAGACCTTCTCCAAGATCTTCGGCGCCGACGCGCTCGACCCCGCCAAGCTCGAAACCCAGTCGGCGTAAATGCGAACTCAAGTTGAGCCACAGATGAACACGGAATAAGAAGACAGGAGACAGGAGAACAGAATACGAAGCGACGCGGCTCCGCCGCGCTACGCGCCCCTTTCTCCTGTCTTCTCAACTGTGTTCATCCGCGTTCACCTGTGGCTACTTTTCTTCTCCCCGCTCGAACCGGCAGACCAGATCGTAAACTTCGCCACCCAGCGCGTCCGCCACACCCTGGTCCTTCACCATCGCCAGCTTCAGCGTGTCACAGGTAAAGCGCGCGTCGAAGTTGCTCTCCAGCGCCCGGCCCATCCCCTCGATCACCAGCAGATCCACCGGCTCCGCCTCGACCCACGCCACAAGCTGCGGCGACAATCGTGTCATATCGATCAGCGGCGCCCCGTTGCCGCTCGCCACGGTCTGTAAACGCCCGCTCCGCCGCGCCGACGCCAGCGCGGTATCCAGGTGCGCCGCCTCGTCCAGCAGCGCAACCAGCTCTTCGTGCGTGACGTCGTTCAGCGACGGCGCGGTGTTGGCCGCGAGAATCACCTCCGTCCCGCGCGCCAGCAGATGCCGCGCAAACGGCAGCATTCCCAGCACCACGTCCGGCCCGGCGTTGTCCACGAACAGCAGCGCCCGCCGATGTGCCGGCCCGTCCATGCGCGCCAGCCACGCATCCAGATCGTCCACCAGCCACGGCCGCGGCTTCAACTCGTTCAGCGTCTCGTAGAAATCGACCGGCCCCGATTGGAAACGCTCGGCCGTCTTCGTCGCACCGAGATCGAAAATGTTGCCCGCGAACACGCCTTCGAGCACCGCTTCCTCGCGCCGCGCCGGCGACATCGCATCGACCTTGGCCAGCACGCCCGGCAGCAGCCGCATGGCCGTGGCGTTCTCCGTCGCCTTGGCCAGCCGATAGGGATCGTGAATGCCCACGTCGCGCAGCACGCGCTCGCGCACGTGGCAGATCGTCAGGATGTCCATCCGACCGTCCGGGCTCGCGCCGGCGGGATCGTCGGCGCGCTCGTCGAGCCAGGCGAAGAACACCTGCTTCGCGCGCTCGGCGCGCTCGCTGGCGCGCGTCTCGCTGCCGCCGGCCTCGACCGTCTCGCGCACCGCCTCGGCCAGCAGGCTCGGGAAATGGCGGCGGAACAGGTCCAGCCAGTAGGCGCGCTTCGCCTCGTCCGTGGTCAGGTCCCACGGACAGGCGACGTAGTTCGCCGGGTCCGCCAGCAGGGGCAGCACCGTGTTGTTGGTTGGCGCATCGGTCATGCGGAAAGATGATTGACGAAGTTCTCGAGGATCTTCAGCCCCACCCGCTGCGACTTCTCGGGGTGGAACTGCACCGCCCAGAGATTGCCGCGCCAGACCGAGGCGGTGAACGCCGTGCCATATTCGCACCGCGCACTGGTCAGCGGCTGGTCATCCGTTTCGGTGGGTTGGACATAGTAGCTGTGCACGAAATAGACGGCACTGCCCTGCTCCAGACCGGCGAGCAAGGGATCGTTGCGCCGCCAGTGCAGCGCGTTCCAGCCCATGTGCGGCACCTTCAAACGCTCGCCACTCGGCGTCCGGTCGGCGAAGCGCACCACCCGACCCGGCAGCAGCGCCAGACCCGGCACCGGCTCGTCGGGCGAGAGTGCATCTTCCTCGGATGACTCGAAAAAAAGCTGCATCCCCAGGCACACGCCGAGCATCGGCTTGCCGCTGGATGCGAACGTGGTGAGCGGCTCGATCCAGCCGCCCTCGCGCAGATTCGCCATGCCGTCGGCGAACGCGCCGACACCGGGGAGCACGAGCTTGTGCACGTTGTCCAGCTCATCCGGCGTGCGCAGGATCACCGCGTCCGCGCCGAGGCGCTGCAGCGCCTTCTGCACGGAGCGCAGGTTGCCCATGCCGTAGTCGACAATGCCGATCATGGGGAGGGAGGGGGTTGGGG
>JBMCXL010000316.1:0-4046 GCA_048621015.1 Phycisphaeraceae bacterium | reverse complement strand
GCGCCGTGCGCTGCCGACCCGCGCGGCCAAGCGCCGCGGCGCGCTGCGGATCGGTCAGCACGCCCGTCACCGCCTCGATCAGCGAATCCACGTCATGCGGCTTGTGCAACCGGCCGGTCACACCGTCTTCCACCACTTCCGGCAGCCCGTCCACCGCCGCGACCACCGCGGGGCGCGCCAGTTGCGCCGCCTGGAGCGCGGTCAAGCCGAACGGCTCCCAGCGCGACGGCATCAGCACGACCGTGGAGCGGTTGATCCACGTGGGAATCTCCGACGGGTCCACCCAGCCGAGCACCTCCAGCGCCTCGCTCACGTTGAGCTCCGCGGCGAGCGATTCGATGTGGCTGCGCAGCTCACCGTCGCCGGCGATGGTCAGGCGAATGCCGGGGAAGCGCTCGCGCAAGCGCGGCAGCGCTTCGACCGCGTACTCGAAGCCCTTCTGCTCCACGATGCGGCCGGCGGCGAAGAGGCGCGGCGGATCGAACGGCAGCGGCGCGGGCTCGAGCGCCGGCATCGGCAGGCCGTTGTAGGCGACCGAAATCCTGTCCGCGACCTCCGGCAGCGCGCGCGTGGTCTTGCTCAACAGGTCGCGCGAGCAGGTGGTGATCCAGTCGGCGTCGACGGTGGTGCGCACGGACCAGCTTCGGTCCTTGATCTCGGCCTCGTTGAACGCGACGTGCATCGACACGAGCGTGGGGCAATCGACGACGCTGGGCGTGGTCCACTTGTGGAGGATGGTGCTCGGGCCGGGGAGGGACACGTGCACGAGATCGGGCTGGAACTGCTGCTTGAGCCGGCCGACGCGCTGGCGGAGCATCATGGCCTCGATACCGATGCCGGTGGGTGACCCGTAGAAGTCGTCCTGCACGGGCACGCGCAGGACGGGGGTGCCGTGGTAGTCGGTGTGGGTGTCGGGTGTGTCGGCGCCGCGCGGGGTGACGACGGCGAAGGTGTGGCCGCGGGCGCGCAGCGCATCGATGAGCGTGGTGGCGGCGACCTCGCTGCCACCGATCGTGGGCCAGAACGCTTCGGTCCAGAGCATCACTCGCATGGCGCGGCCCCCGTTTGTGCTTGTTCTGCGCGGCGAGCATAGTCGAGGTTACGCTTGACCAAGTCCACGAACTCCTCGCGACTGGCGCGGTTGGCGCGCTCGGTGAGATTGCTTTCGTGCATGCGATGCCACACGAGCACGTCGTCAAGGACGTGCAGTGTCTTGCCGGCGCGCCGGGCGCGCAGCAGCCAGTCTGGCGCATCGCTGAACCAGAGTGCTTCGTCGAGCAGGCCGACATCCTCGAACACGCTGCGGCGTGCCAGCAGTGAGATGGTGGCGTAGCCGGGTGCGCGATTGGCGCGGGGTACGTGCGCCAGTCGTAGGCGGCGGTCGCGCAGCGCGTCGCTCCAGAGCCGCTGCACGTGCGTGAGGCACAGGTCCAAGGCGGGGTGTGCGTCGAACGCTTCGAGCTGGCGCTCGGTTTTCTCGGGCATCCAGAGGTCGTCCTGATCGAGGAACGCGACGAACTCGCCGCTGGTGCATTGCACGCCGAAATTGCGGGTCCCGGCCGGGCCGCGCTCGGAGGCGAGGCGCTCGCAGCGCACGGGTGCGCCGAAAGACTCGGCCAGGCGCGCGGTGTCATCGGTCGAGCCGTCGTCGACGACGACGATCTCATCCACCGGCCGAGTCTGCGCAAGCACGCTGGCGACGGTTTCTTCGAGATAACGCGCCGCGTTGTGCGCCGGAATGATGCAACTGACACGTGTGTTCGTCATAAGCTGCAGTTTTCCTCTTCCGGTGCGGGTGCCTCGTTGAGGATGTCTTCGACGCAGCCGGGAATCTGGCGCACGTCGTCGCCGAGCTCGAGCCGGTAGCAGGCGATGCGCGGGATGAAGTCGGTGAGGTTCATCAGGCCGTCGATGCCCGGGCTCAAGGGGATTTTCAGTGTGCTGGGCGCCAGCGCGAGGAGACATTCGAGGCGCGACGCTTTGCGGATGCGCGTCTCGGGGCCGCCGACGATTCTGGGCAGCACGACGGCGTCGATGCGCGTCTGCGCGACCATCCGTTCGGGGATGACCTGCGACATGTAGACGAGGCTCTTTTCATCCCATTGGCAGTGCGGCGGGACCTCGTGCGGCGCCAGCTCGGGGAAGTGGCGCAGGTGTCCATCGCCGATGCGCGCGGCGTTGTAGTAGCTGTATCCCCAGCAGACGCCGTCTTCATCGAGGCGCAGGCCGTTGTGGTCGTCGCCGAGATAGTCGAACCCGTCGAGCGCGCAGGCGAGCGTGGCGGTGGACTTGCCCGAGCCGGAGGCGCCGATGAACAGCACGCCGCGGCCGTTTTTCGAGACGAGGCCGGCGTGGAGCTGCTGGATGCCCTGGTCCTGGTACCAGGTGGCGAGCATGATGGGGAAGGGTTTGGAGCGTTCGTAAAGCGCCAGGTCGTTGCCATCGTTGCGGCAGCTGTAGATGCGTTGGTTGACGCGATCGAGGACCATGGTGCAGTGGCCGCGCTCGTAGCGGATCACGTGCTGGTCGAGGTAGTGGGTGATGAGGCCGGCGTCGAGGCAGATGGTGGCGTCGGGGATGCAGGGCACGCCGGGGCAGCCCAGGCCGGTGTGCGCGCGGTCCCACATGTCGATGCGCAGCGCCGGCGTTTCGTGGGCGGCGGAGGTGTCCTGGAGATGCTCGAAGGTGAGGGCCATGTAGTCGGCGAGCACGGGGCCGGCCACGCGCATGTGCACGGGCTCGCCGGCGAAGCGCAGGTAAATGTCGCGCACCTCATCGCCGGCGCGCGCCATCGCCGCCGCGCAGACGTTGTCGGTCGCCGCCAGCGCCTCGTCCGTTGAAGCCGGACGGATCGCCGTGAATGGAGCGTCGGCTTGGGTCATGGCAGTCGTTCTTGAATTCGCCGTGCTGCGTCGTCGCGCCGTTTCCACCGCGCCGTGAGCGGGCGCGCGCCGCGGCGCATCGCCTCGAAGCGTGCGGCCGCGATGCCGATGCCCTCCACCGGTTGCGCCTGAAACGTGGAATGGATGCGACGCCCCCCGGGAAACAACGGCTCAATGGCTCAATGGCCGATCACTGGTTGGCCGTCCACGGCTCCTCCTCGACCTCGACCTCCGGCAGCGGCGGATCGAGCGCGAGCACGTCCTCCATGTCGCTGTACGCGTTGAGCACCGGCGCGCTGTACGCCTCGGCGGTGGGCAACTCGACGTCGGCGGCTTCACCGTTGGACGCCCCCGCCTCGGCGGGCACCACCAGATTGTGCTCGAGCAGATCGGCGACGAGCGCGCGCAGGTCGGCCGCGACCGTGGACGCATCGACCTGGTAGTGCGCGGCCAGGGTCTGCGCCGTGTCATCGACGCTGCGGCCGGCGACCAGCAGGCTCCAGGCAGCGCCGCCCACCTGCTCCAGGCTGTAGTACGTGCCCTTGGCCAGGTTGATGATGATCGCTTCACCATCGATCACCTTCGCGGCGATCTCACGCTCGTTCAGGCGAACATGCGCCGGGACATTGGACGAAGCGGATGAATCGGACATGGCGTCTCCCTCTCTCTCCTGAAACGGTGGGAACACAACCGTGCGCCACCAAAAACACGAACCGCAACTTCAACAACCTTTCCTCAGCCGGCTCGATCGGGCTTCCGCTTCCCTGTCGCCGGTCGCTTCCCACCAGCAGCGTTCGAGGAAAGGCAACGATGCATTATACGAGCCGGTCCCTATTGCGTCGCAAGTAGTTTTTCTCCAACCGGCTCATCCATCATCGGAGTCAGACCTCCCATTTCGCACAAACCGTTATCGGACACTCACCTCGGGCGACGCCTGGGGTTGCGCGTACTTGGCGCGCACCGCGTCGAGATCCCACCAGGGCGTTTCGAGCCCGAGCAGTTGCATGAACCGCTCGCCATCGGGCCGAACGCGCTCGAGGATGCGGTCGATCGTCTCCATGCTGGGCTGGGGCATGACCGTTTCCATGCGCGGCAGCAAGCGGCGCTTCAAACGGTTTTTGACGCCCCGGCTCAGCCGCGGCCGCACGTAGAGCTGGTACAGCC